>CABUAL010000001.1 GCA_902489515.1 uncultured Collinsella sp.
TAATCGTCCCACATGGTCTTACCCCCGCCGCCCTGTTCAACCAGGGCGACTGGCTCAACCGCAAGACCGTCGACGCCTATGTGCGCTATGCCGAGTTCTGCTTCCGCGAGTTCCGCGAGGTCAAGAATTGGTTCACCATCAACGAGCTCATCAGCCTCTCGCACTCCCAATACATCCAAGGCAACTTCCCGCCCAACCATCACTTTGATGTGACGAGCGGCATCCAGAGCCAGCACAACGAGCTCGTTGCCCACGCCCGCGCCGTCAACCTGTATAAGGATCTTGACGAGACCGAGCACCTGGGCGGACGCATTGGCATGGTCAACGTCCTGACGCCGGCATATCCTGCCACAGACTCGCCCGCCGACCAGCACGCCGCCGACCTGTACAACGCCTTCTACACCGACTTCATCATGGACGGCGCCTTCCTGGGTCACTACTCCGCGCGCACCCTCTCACTCATCAACGAGATTCTGCGTGCCAACAACGCCACGCTTACGGTTGAGGACAGCGACATGGAGGAGCTCGCCAAGGCGGCGCCCCGCAACGATATGTTCGGCCTCAACTACTATCAGTCGGCGTTTATCGCCGCCTACGATGGCGAGTCCACCAACAGCTTTAACGGCACCGGAGACAAGGGCACCTCGTGCTTTAAGTTTAAGGGCGTCGGGCAGCAGGTCGATATGCCGGGTATCCCCACCACCGACTGGGATTGGCTCATCTACCCGCAAGGCCTCTACGACACGCTCAAGCACATCAGCGCCACCTATCCCAACCTCCCCGTCATCTATATCACCGAAAACGGCCTGGGCCACAAGGACCCCGAGCCCGACGCAAACGGCATCGTCGCCGATCCCGAGCGCATCGACTTTGTCGACCAGCACATGGAGAAGGTGCTCCGGGCGCGCGCCGAGGGCGTCGACGTCCAGGGCTACTTTATCTGGAGCCTGCAGGACCAGTTCTCGTGGGCCAACGGCTATAACAAGCGCTACGGCCTGTTCTACATCGACTTCGACACGCAAAAACGCTACATCAAGCAGTCGGCACTCTGGTACAAGGAGCTCGCCGACACTATGGCGGACGCGCAGTAGCGCATCGCCTCGCTTTCCCCCGAGAGGGGAGCGGCCCTATGCGATACAAACCCAGCCGCTCCCCTCTCTCCCCCTGGGACCGACCCCGCCTGCACCCGGGCTTTTAGCAAGCGGGAGACCATATAGGTTTTCAACGTCCATGCCATTAAGATTTCATGCAAAGAGGAGCGTGAACTATGGAATCGATCGTTAAGTTCTTGGAGAAAGGTCAGCCGTACTTCGACAAGGTCTCTAAGAACATCTACCTTCAGGCCATTAAAGACGGCTTTTTGGCAGCAATGCCCATCATCCTGTCTTCTTCTGTCTTCCTGCTTATTTCGACCCTGCCGGGCGTTGTCGCCACGGTCGGCGGCTTTACGCTGCCCGACTGGTGGAACGTCGACGTCGTGAACTTCTGCAACAAGGTTTACAACTTCACGATGGGCGTCGTGGGCATCATGGTCGCCGGCACCACCGCAAGCGCGCTGACCGGCTCCAAGAACCGCCGCATGCCTGCCGGCAAGGCCATCAACGCCACGAGCACCATGGTCGCCGCCATGTGCGCTATGCTCATCTTGGCCGTTACCCAGACGAGTGCCAAGATCGACGGCGCCGATGTCTCGGTGTTCTTTACCGACAACATGGGCACCAAGGGCCTGCTGAGCTCCTTTGTCGCCGCATTTGCCACGGTCAACATCTATGCCTTCTGCATTAAGCGAGACATCACCATCAAGCTGCCCAAAGAAGTCCCCGGCGCCATCGCCCAGAACTTCCGCGACATCTTCGCCTTCAGCTTCTCCATCCTGTTTGTCGCCGTCATCGACGTTATCTGCCGCACCTGCTTGGCCGTCCCGTTTGCCAACGTCATCTCCACGCTGGTGAGCCCGCTGTTCGCCGCTGCCGATTCCTACGCCGGCCTCGCCCTCATCTGGTTCATGATCCCGCTGTTCTGGTTCATGGGCATCCACGGCCCCTCGGTCGTTAAGCCTGCCCTCAACGCCGCGCTGTTTGGCAACATCACCACCAACCTCGCCACGCTGCAGGCCGGCGGTCACCCCGCCCTCGCCCTGACCGAAAACTTCGGTAACTACATCGGCGAACTCGGCGGCACCGGCGCCACGTTCATTGTCCCGATCATCTTCCTGCTCTTTATGCGCTCCAAGCAGCTCAAGGCCGTCGGCAAAGCCTCTGTCGTGCCCGTGATGTTCGCCGTCAACGAGCCGCTGCTGTTCGCCGCGCCCATCATCCTCAACCCGTACTTCCTGATCCCGTTCCTGTTTGCCCCCGTGGCCAACGTCCTCATTGGTAAGTTCTTCATCGACTTTTGGGCATGAACGGCTTTATCTATGCCATGCCGTGGGCACTCCCCGGACCGATCGGCACCTTCATCGACACCAACTTCCAGCCGATCTCTCTGGTCCTGGTTGTCGTCCTGCTGGTCGTTGACTTCTTGATCTACTACCCGTTCTGCAAGGCCTACGACAACGTCCTGTGCAAGCAGGAGGCCGAGACCCTGGCCGAAGAAGAGGCCGAGGAGACCAAGGCCGTCAAGACCGCTGCCGCCCCCGCCGTTGAGGCTCCTGTTGTCGAGACCGCTTCTGCCACTGAGGCCTCCGCAGCTCCGTCCGCCCTTAAGGGCAAGGATCTGAGGGTTCTGGTTCTGTGCGCTGGCGCCGGCACCTCTGCACTGCTCGCCAACGCGCTTAAGGAAGGCGCCGACGAGCTGGGCATCGACATTACCGCCAACGCCGGTGCCTACGGCAGCCACTACGCCATCATGGACCAGTACAACGTCATCGTCCTGGCTCCGCAGGTTCGCACCTATTACAACGAGATGAAGGCCGACACCGACCGCCTGGGCATCACGCTGCTGTCGCCCAAGGGCAAACAGTACATCGACCTCACTAAGGATCCCAAGGGTGCCGTCGCCTGGATCGAGGAAAACCTCGAGGCATAAGACGCTGACACCACCTGCCGCTTGCAGACAATAAATGGCCCGTGCATCGATGTGTGATGCGCGGGCCATTTTGTTTAGACCGCACCCGTCCTCCTGTTCATCTCAATCTGTAACATCTAGCCGAGTTTTTCGGTCCTAGCTGTTACAGATCGAGATGAACGCACAGGCCAAGCCGAAAATCTCAATCTGTAACATGTAGACCACTTTTGACCGTCTAGTTGTTACAGATCGAGACAAACGGAATAAGCCGGGCCAAAAATCTCGATCCGTAACATCTAGCCGAGTTTTTGGGTCCTAGCTGTTACAGATTGAGACAAACGGAATAGGCCGAGCACGTCTACGCCCGCAAGTCCTTTACGCTGGAACGCTCGACCAACACGCCCGAGACGAGCGTACGGCTTCTGGAGCTCGGAGCTTCCAGACCCGCGACGACCTCGTTGAGCGCACGGACGCCCAGCTCGCGGTGGCGAAACTTCACCGACGTCAGAATCGAGTTGGGAATCGTCTTATAGAGCTCATCGTCGAAGCCGATCACGGACACATCATTGGGCACACTGAGCCCTTTGTCACGTAGAGCCATCATCACGCCGTTTGCCATGCAGTCGTTAGCAGCGAGGACCGCCGTGCAATCGGGCTTATCGGCAAGCACAAGGCCCGCGGCATAGCCACTATCCGCATTCCAATCGCCTTGCAGAGGCTCGGGCGGCTCAATGCCACGCGCCTCGAGTGCCGCACGCCAACCTTTCATACGGCACTGGCTCGACAACGACTCTTTCTTACCAGAGACGAAGTACACGTTTTTATGCCCGTGGTTCAAGAAGTACTCGCACGCCATGCGCGCGCCGCCCTCTTGGTCGTCACTGACGGTGGAGCAGGTAGGATGTTCCATCGGTGTGATAATCACCGTCTTGAGGTCTTTCGGTGCCTCAAAAGTATCAAAGTCATCGACCATCTGACGCAGGTTGAAGATCATGCCATCAACAGGCAGCTGCGACATCCTACGCGCCGCTTCGGCAAGGGTCATCTTCTCCCCCGCCCGCTTTTTGATCATCGTGAGCGCAAAGCCGCGTTCTTCGGCGGCATCTGCGATACCGTCAATCATGTCCACGGCACCGCCCGACAAGTGGAACAGCACCACGCCGATGCACCCGTAACGGCCCAACTTGAGCGAACGCGCGGCAAAGTTGGTTCGAAACCCGAGCGCCTCCATTGCGGAATGAACCTTATCGCGTGTCGACTCTCGCACGCTATCGGGCTCGTTGATCACACGCGAAACCGTCTTGAGAGAAACACCCGCAGCAATCGCCACATCGTTCATTGAGACATTTTTCTTGTCCATCGTTGCCACTACTTCTCCAGTCGGTTTTGCATCGCTTGTTTTTTGCGTTCTAGCATACACTACCTGCTCGACTGACAAATCAACCGTTTACCGGACAATATCGACCGCTCACCCGTATATCCTTGTTGCTCTTCCAACAATGTCTTACGTTGTCATTAACGAAATGACAACGTTGTCATTTCGCAATGCCTTCCTTAAGCAGGAAGGTTTCCGGGCAGTCCTGACCATCCATCGACGACCAGTTCCATCCACATGCATCGCGCATCAAGTAGCAAAGGAGCTCTATGGACGCCATCGTAAAGATGCTCGAAAAGCATCAACCGTTCTTTGAGAAGATCTCGAGGAACGTCTACCTCCAGGCCATTAAGGACGGATTCCTTGGGTGCATGCCCATCGTCCTCACCTCTTCGATCTTTCTGTTGATCGCCACCCTTCCCGGCGTAGTTGGCATCACGCTGCCCCAGCCGCTCATCGACTGGTGCAACAAGCTGTACAACTTCACCATGGGCGTCATGGGCATCATGGTTGCCGGCACCACTGCCAAGAACTTCACGGCGTCCATGAACCGTCGCATGCCCGCCGGCAAGGTGCTCAACGACGGCTCCACCATGGTTGCCGCCCAGTGCAGCATGCTGCTGCTCGCTGTTACGCAGTTCACCACCAAGTTCAACGGCTCCGAGCTTTCGGTCTTCGATTGCACCAGCATGGGCACGCGTGGTCTGTTCTCGGCCTATATCGCCGCGTTCATTACCGTGTGGGTCTACAAATTCTGCGTCTCGCGCGATCTGACCATTAAGCTGCCCAAGGAGGTCCCGGGCGCCATCGCTCAGAACTTCCGCGACATCATCCCCTTTGGCGGCGCCGTCATCATCTGCGGCATCATCGATGTCGTCGTGCGCAACCTCATGGGTGTTCCGTTCTCCGAGCTGCTCATCAAGCTGCTCTCCCCGCTCTTTACCGCTGCAGAAACCTATCCTGGCCTTATCCTTATCCAGGCAGCCACCGCGTTCTTCTGGTTCATCGGCGTCCACGGTCCCTCGATCGTCCAGCCGGGCATCGACCCCATCCGTCTTGCCAACCAGGCCGAGAACCTGCAGGTTCTGCTGGCCAGTGGTCACCCCGCCCACTCCCTCACCTTTAACATGTCGCTCGTAGGTGAGTTCGGCGGCACCGGCGCCACGTTCATCGTGCCGCTTCTGCTGATTCTCTTTATGAAGTCCAAGCAGCTCAAAGCCGTCGGTAAGGCCTCGATTGTTCCTGTTGCCTTCGCCGTCAACGAACCGCTGCTCTTTGGCGCGCCGATGATCCTTAACCCCTACATGCTCATCCCCTTTGTTGCCGCCGGCTGCGTCAACGTGAGTGTTGCCAAATTCTTTATCGATAACGTGGGCATGAACGGCTTCTCCTTCGTGGTGCCTTGGGCTACCCCTGCCCCCATCGGCATCTTCATCACCACAAACTTCCAGCTTATCGCCCTGGTGTTTGTCGCGATTATCATCTTGCTGGACGCCATCATCTACCTGCCGTTCTTGAAGGCATACGATAAGCTGCTCTGCGACCAGGAGGCCGAGCGCGCCGCCGAGCTGGGTCTCGAGTCCGATGGTGCTGCCACCATCGCCGCCAACGCCCCTGCGCCCGCTGTCGAGCAGGCTACCGCTTCCGTCGAGCCGACCGCCGCTGCCGCCGACAGCGAGCCTGTCGCCGATCAGCCCGAGCCCGCAGCCAACGCATCCGCTAAGAAGGATGTCGACGGTCTGAAAGTCCTCGTCCTGTGCGCCGGCGCCGGCACCTCTGCCATGCTTGCCAACGCCATCAAGGAAGGTGCTGCGCAGACCGGAGAGAACATCGCTTCCTCCGCAGGCGCCTATGGCCAGCACACTGCCATCATGGATCAGTACGACGTCATCGTGCTCGCCCCGCAGGTTCGTAGCTACTACAACGACATGAAGGCCGACACCGATCGTCTGGGCATTAAGCTGCTCGCTCCCCGCGGTAAGGAATATATCGACCTTACCCGCGACCCCGCTGGCGCCATCAAGTGGCTCCGCGAGAACCTCGACTAGTTCCTCCCTCTGTTGGTGCCCGGATCCCCAGTTCGGGCACCTCCCCCTATTCGTATCCCACAGAAAGGATGACTCATGACCAACCCCATGCAGTTCCCCGACGGCTTTGTGTTTGGCGGCGCCACCGCTGCTTACCAGGTTGAGGGCGAGACCCGCACGCACGGCAAGGGCAAAGTGCCCTGGGACGATTTCCTGGCAGCCCAGGGTCGCTTCTCCCCCGATCCCGCAAGCGACTTCTACAACAAGTACCCGGTCGATATCGACCTGTGCCAGCGTTTCGGCATCAACGGTATTCGCGTCTCTATCGCTTGGAGCCGCATCTTCCCCAGTGGCACCGGCGAGATTAACCCCGAGGGCGTCGCTTTCTATCACGAGCTTTTCGCCACCTGCAACAAAGCTGGCGTTATCCCCTATGTCACGCTCGATCACTTCGATACGCCCGAGGCCTTTTACCAGAACGGCGGCGAGGGTTTCCTGACGCGCACGACGATTGACGCCTTTGTCGAGTACGCCAAGTTCTGCTTTGCCGAGTTCACCGAGGTCAAGCACTGGTTCACGTTTAACGAGATCCCCGCGACCGCCGAGGGCAGCTTTATCGTCGGCAACTGGCCGCACGGCGAGAAGTATCGCCTGGACAAGGCTTTCCAGCTCATGCACAACATGATGGTGGCCCACGCCAAGGCTGTCGTCGCCTTCCATGAGGGCGGCTTTGAGGGCGAGATCGGCATTGTCCAGAACCTGGAGCCCAAGTATCCCCTCGATCCCAACAACGCCGCCGACTGCGAGGCAGCTCGCATGGCCGACGTCATCAACAACCGCTGGGTGCTCGACGCCACCTTCCGCGGCCACTATGCAGCCGACACCATGGAAGCCGCAACCAAGCTGGCCCATATCGCCGGCGGCGAGCTCGACGTCCGCGACGAGGACATCGCCGCGCTGACCGCCGCGCTCCCCTACAACGATTGCCTGGGCGTCAACACCTACAAGTGCCAGTTCCTGCGTGCCGCCGAGGGCGAAAACGACATCAACCACAATGGCACCGGCGACAAGGGCTCCTCGCGCTGGTTCCTCAAGGGCGTGGGCGAGTCGTGCGTGCGCGAAGGCGTACCCACCACCGATTGGGACTGGATCATCTATCCCGAGGGCCTGTACGACCTGCTGCTCCGCATTAAGAACGATTACCCCAACTACAAGAAGATCTACATCACCGAGAACGGCATGGGCTATAAGGACGACTTCGAGGATGGCTTTATCGATGACGCCCCTCGTATCGACTACATGCGTCAGCATCTCGCGTGGATCCTCAAGGCAATCGACGGCGGCGTAAACGTCGACGGTTACTTTGTGTGGTCGCTGCAGGACCAGTTCTCCTGGACCAACGGCTACAACAAGCGTTATGGCCTGTTCTACATCGACTTCGAGACCCAGAAGCGCTATCCCAAGGCGAGCGCGTACTGGTACAAGAACGTCTCGGAGACCGGCCTGCTTATGGCCTAACTTTTGCCGCATACCCCCTGTCGGCCGCATACGAATCCCTCCACGGGTTCGCATGCGGCCTTTTTTGTTTTTGGTGAGCCCGTGCGGGCCGTTTATCTCGATCTGTAACATCTAGCAGGGATTTTCGGTCCTAATTGTTACAGATTGAGACGAACGCGCAGGCCGGTCCGAATAATCTAAATCTGTAATACCTAGCCCACTTTTGACCATCTACCTGTTACAGATCGAGACAAACGCACAGGTCAATCCGCTCAATCTCGATCTGTAACATCTAACGAGCATTTGATCTCCTAGTTGTTACAGATCGAGACAATCAGATGGTCAAATCCTCACTTTCCAGGCAGCTACGAAGCGCTCCTCTTTCTTAATTATTATCGGCATCACGAACACACTTCGGTATCTTTTAATGCCAAAATGATACCGAAAGCGTGTTCGAGAATACGGATAATTCCATGCGTTAGCCCAATCAAGCCCCAGGCTTACAAACTCCGTTATTGTTCAGAATGCCAATGCATTCGCGTTTGCGCGTCATTTCGCGTCACTTTGACGCGCATAATGACACGCAAATTTTTTCGTGTCATAATTTTGACGCGTAAAATGACGTGTAAAATTTTTACGTGTTATTTTTCACGTCAAATTGAAGCGAAACGGAGCATCACAATGCAAGAATCCAAAGATCTTGAATTCAAGGAATGCGTCACCAATTCGTTCCTTAAAACCGTCTCCGCTTATGCAAATGGCACGGGAGGACGCGTTCTATTTGGAATTAACGACGACGGAGAAGCCGTTGGCCTCGATGACCCCAAGCAGACCTGCCTGGATATCGAAAACAAGATTAACGATTCGATCATCCCCCAGCCCGATTACTCCCTAAAGATCGACGAGCCCGATGCAACCGTGGAGCTTACGGTCTTTCCCGGCAGATCGAAGCCTTACCTATACCGCTCGAAGGCATACAAGCGCAATGACACCGCGACCATTCCAGTTGATACCCTAGGCCTTTCGCGTCTTGTACTCGAGGGTCAAAACCTCTCCTTTGAGCAGCTCCCGGCAAACAAACAAGATTTATCTTTCACCGTTTTAGAGAATCGTCTAACAGCAAAACTTTCGCTTCAGTCATTCACAACCGATACTCTCAAAACCCTTGGCCTGCTTGATGAAACCGGAACCTACAACAACGCGGCAGAACTGCTCGCGGACGAGAATGGCTTCCCGGGTATCGACATCGCAGTGTTTGGTGAAACTATCAACCTCATTAAGCAGCGCAAGACTCTTGAACATGCATCCGTTCTAGCGGAAATTGACGGAGCCCTTGAGCTTTTCGAAGCCCAGTACTGCTACGAAGAGATCCAGGGGATGGAGCGGATCCGCAAGGAGCTCATTCCGCTCGAAGCATTCCGCGAGGCCATTACCAATGCAGTCGTTCATAGGACTTGGGATGCGCCCGCACACATCCGCATCTCGATGTTCGACGACCGTGTGGAAGTCGCTTCGCCCGGCGGCTTGCCGGCAAGCATGACCGTCGATGAATATCTGTCCGACATGCTATCCGTTAGACGCAATCGTATTCTTGCCGAAGTCTTTTTGCGCCTGGGTCTTATCGAAGCCTTTGGAACGGGCATCATGCGAATTCGCGATACCTATAAGGACAGCGTCAGAAAGCCCCGGTTTCAAGTTTCGGATAACGCCATTGTGGTAACACTTCCCCTACTCATGGATAACCCGGGGCTCAAAGGCGACGAACTTATCGTATTCGGACTGCTGAGCGGAGTACACCCTCAATCGACAAGCGAGCTTGCGGCCAAAGTCACCTTTAGTCGCTCGAAGCTTCTTCGCATCCTCAAAAAACTCGTTGAGACAGGCCTGGCGACAGTTGAAGGCACCGGCAGAGGGCAGAAGTATCGCCTGCTACGCTAGTTAGCAAATGACCTGCGCGTGCTCCTCGATGGCGACACGATCCTCGGCGGCGATACCCGGCTCGCACACCACGGCGTCCAAACTGTCCAGGCGGCAGAAGGTGTAGAAGTCGCGCTTGCCGATCTTGCTGGAGTCGGCGATGAGGTAGCGTGAATCGGCCTTGCTAAAGGCGAGCTGCTGGATGCGGCCCTCTTCCATGTTAGACGTAGACACGTCGCCGTCCAGAATGCCGTTTGCGCCGATAAAGGCTGCGTCGATCCCCAGTGCGCGCAAGGTGTCCTCGGCCGTGGGGCCCACAAAGGCGGCAGTGCGGCGACGGTACATACCGCCCACGAGGCACAGGTCGCAGTCTTCGCGCGCCTCGAGCAGATTAAACACCGAAAGCGAATTAGTCACGATGCGTAGGCGGCACGCCGGCAGCATCGAGGCCATCTGCTCAACTGTAGTGCCCGTCCCCAAAAAGATGGTCGAGCCCTCCTCGATGAGCCCAACGGCGCGGCGCGCGATCTGCAGCTTTTCCTCGGCATGCTTAGTGCGCTTTTCACTGTGCGAATACTCATGGCGCAACATAGCGTGCGGGCGACTCTGCGCACTACGGGCGCCGCCGTGCACGCGCTCGATCTCGCCTAGGCTCGCAAGCTCCTCAAGATCGCGGCGGATCGTCATATCCGAGACACCTAACGCATCCGAAATCTCCTTGACCGAGACCGTTCCCTGTTCCTCGAGCAGCTGCCGAACCTTATCCTGTCGCTCCGCTTTAATCACGATGAGTCCTCGCTGTTCCACGCTCACGTCAATTCAAACAATAACGAACAAATTGTATCAGACTCGCGCGCGTCAGAAATGAACGCCCGCACAGCTCCAATCATCACTTTTTTGAGAAAAATACCCCCTGCTTTAGTGGGGTGTAGTGATAATCTCGCCTGTTCGCGCTACAGTTTGTCCGAAATATCTCGATGTTAGGAACCAAATGATCACTTCCGAGCTTTTCGGCACCGCGCCGTGCGGTACCCCCGTTCATCGTTACACCCTCAACGGGCCCGAGATCTGCGTTCGCATTATGGACTATGGCGCCACCGTGCTTGGTATCGATGTGCCCGACATTCCCGGCAACGTGCGCGATGTGGTGCTGGGCTTCGATAAGCTCGAGGATTACTTTGACAACCCCGCCTGCTTTGGCGCGACCATCGGCCCCGTGGCAAACCGCACCGCAGGCGCCACGATCACCATCGCCGGCACGGACTGGCATATGCCCGCCAACGAGGGCGCCAACAACCTTCACAGCGACCTTGAGCACGGCCTGCATAAACGCGTGTGGGACGTTGAACTCGACGAGACTCACAACGCCGTTCGCATGACCACCTCGCTTGAGGATGGCGAGCTGGGCCTACCCGGCAACCGCACCTTTACGGCCGTGTTTGCCGTGACGCGCACCGGCGTCTTCCGCATCGAGTATGGCTGCGAGAGCGACCGCGCAACCTACGTGTCCATGACCAACCACACGTACTTTAACCTTGCCGGCCATAACGCCGGCATGAACTGTGAACATTTCTTTGTCGCCAACGCCGCCCACTACCTGCCCATTGATGACCAGAACATTCCCACCGGCGAAATTGCTCCGGTCGAGGGCACGCCATTCGACTTCCGCGAGCTGCGTCCTGTCGCGCCCGGCATGGAGGCCGACGACCCGCAGATTAAGCAGGCACGTGGCTACGACCACTGCCTGTGCATCGATGGCTATCAGTACGGCCGTAATCTGCGCCGCGCGATGCACGTCGAGGAGATGTGGACCGGCCGCGAGCTGGACTACTACACCACTGCCCCGGGCGTGCAGCTCTACACCGGCAACTGGCTGGGCGACGGGCACGCCAAGGACGATGCCAACTATGGCTGGGGCGCCGGCTTTGCCCTCGAGGCAGAGATGTACCCCGACACGCCGCACCAGCCGCTGTTCCCGCAGGGCATTGTGGGCCCGGGTCACCCCTACAGCAATGTGATCGAGTACCACTTTATGAGGCACTAAGCCCACAACGCAACATATCGCACAACAGCGCCCGCCGGCACACCGCCGACGGGCGCTTTGCTACCTAGTCATTGGGGACGTTCTTAAATGACTAGTTGGATGGGGTCGGGATTGGAGCTGGGGAGATAACGGATTTCCAGTTCTATGCCGAGCGCCTGCAGTTCTTTGAGGGCAGCGACGTCTGCGTCGTCTATGGCGACTGCGGGCGTTGCGGGACGTTTGCCCTCCCTTGCCCGCATATGGCCAATGCTGATCTTGGCGATCGGCACACCACCCTTAACCAGCGCGAGCGCATCGACGGGTGAGGCTACCATGATCAGAATCCACTGACGCGGCGTTGCGGTATGAATGATGTCGATGGTCCTTTGCACCGAGAAAAACCGTGTCCAGACGCCTTCTGGCGCCGCCACCCTCATGGGTGCCCATTGGCGCGAATCCGCCGCGATCTCATCGTTGACGATTAGGACAAGGTTGGAACCCACGGCTTCGTTCCACAGCTCAACGTCTTGCCCGTAAATGAAACGGTCGTCGATGCGTGTGAGAAGAATCTTGGGTTGAGCCATCGCTGCCCCATTCTGTTTGAGACCCGTAAGAGCAAGACATCGCGTCTCCAATATTAGTGCATTTAAAGTAAGAAAAGCCGTCAGAACCCTTGCGCGGACGTGCGATGTCCCGTATCATAGACAGCCGTTGACGCCTCAGTTGCGTCATCACATGGCCGCCAGCGTAGCTCAGTTGGTAGAGCACCGCTCTCGTAAAGCGGGGGTCACCGGTTCGAGCCCGGTCGCTGGCTCCATTGCACAAGATAGCCGCCTTCGGGCGGCTTTTTTGTTGCCGATTTTGAGCGCGCGCCCGCCAATCCAAACAGCACGGCACCAACAACTCCCCCACCAAATAACAAAAAGCCTCGCCAACTGCAGTCTCCCAAACGGGAAACACGATCAACGAGGCTCAAGCGTGATTCCCCGGGGAATCACGACAGCTTTTATACTATGAGCATGGATTAAAGGGTACTCAAATCGATTGTCTGCGGATTTGTCAGGCCGTAAATGGCATCATCAGAGGAAGTCATTTGGCCGCCAGCTTCACATTCTACTGGGGTTGTTTCGTCAATCAACTCGTAAGCAAGCCAACCCTCTAACTCAGCGCCAGGTTTAATTTGGCGCGATTCAGGAAGGTCAAGGCCTTCCGCCACCATACTCGACTCAAGGCCCTTTCCATCCTGAAAAGTATCTATTTCAAGCCCAGTAAAGGTTGCATTCTTCAGATCATCCGACACATTTTTAGCAGTCACATTCAAAATCAAAAGTGGCTTGCTGTGATCAAGCCGTTCCGTGCCACGCGTCGCTCCCGTGATGGTGTACTCGATACCTGATGTGGGAGTATCGCTACTCCCGCCGGCGCTACCCTTTTTCTTATTTTTATCAGCATCCGCCTGAGCAGCAGCATAGCCCGCAGCGTAACCATCATCATAGCTCCCCTTCCCGGAGCAAGCGGTAAGGCAAGCAGAGCCAGCTGCGAGCCCCAACGCCAAGAAAGCGCGCCTAGGAATTAAAGCGGTTGTGCTGAGTCCCATAAAGAGCTCCCATCAATTAGCTATTTCTCGTATCCACAGCTATTTTAATTATTCTTCTATCCATTTAGCATCAATTGTGTCTCAATAATTGCGTCGTTCAGCCTAATTTGGCCGCTCCAATGAATCCAGCTCAAACAACAAAAAGCCCCGCCAACCGCAATCCCCAAAGGAACCGCGATCAGCGGGGCTCAAGCGCGCTCCTCCAAGGGATAGCGCTCGTAACACGGACAGCTCAGCCGAGCAGTTCGTTACTCTTCCCAGTAAGCATCTGCAAGCAGCTTAAAGCAGATCTTCTTGACCGGCTGCGCGCCATCGCCCGGGAACTCGAGCGTGGGCATGTGAGGCTCGCCGGCAACGAACAGTGCAAACTTATCGTCAGCAAGATCGCCGGCAATCGAAGCGTCGGAATCGACCAGATCGTAGTCGTCCTTCTCGTCAAACTCCTGGACCAGCGTCAGGCTGCCCGTGGCGACCTTAAAGGCCTCGCGACCCTCGACGTCGATCTGCACATCGTGATAGCGCTGATGCGTCTCATAGTGAGCCTCGGCCTCGGGACGCGTCGTGGGAGCCATGACGTTCGCAAAGACCTTGTCACCCAGAATCGGATGGCTGCCGACCTCGAGCTGCGCCGGGTCGTTCTCCTCGAGCCAGTCGATCAGCACGTCGAGGCCCTTGAGCATTCCGCGGTACTCCTCGATATCGCCCAATGCACCGTAAATCATCTAAATCCCCTCTCAGATCGTTTCTTTGGCGGCTACTCGGTAAACGCGTTACCGACGCTGTTGCCACCCACATACGTCTCGACCAGGGTAAGGTCGGGATTGAACACGACAAAATCGGCATCGCGGCCAGGCATAATGCTATCGCACTTGTCGTCGACATGAGCTAGCAAGCGATGCCGGGACCGACGCCCAAGCCCTTACAGCTCGGTCACGACAACGTCGTTGTAGACCTCGTCCCAACGGTCCATAACCAGATGGCCGGTCATAGGATCCATGGCGTTGAGCTTGCCGCAAGTGTTGGCGGTACGCAGCACCGTCTCGTCGTCTGCGCCAGCAGCGATGGCATGCGCGAAGCCTGCGATAGTGGAGTCGCCAGAGCCTGTTGCGTTAACGGCAGGGATATCGGGCGTCTTTGCGCGGAACGCACGGCCATTGTGGAAGCCAACGGAGCCGGCAGCGCCCATGGACACGACGACCCAGGGGATATCGGAGAAGCGGGCATCAGAGGCGAGCGCGGCGCGGAGCTCGTCCACATCGTCGGTGGTAAAGCTCGTGCCCAGAAGGCCGTTAATTTCGGTCAGGTTAGGCTTAACCAGCTCAGGCTTGACCTCGGACTTGAGCGCAGCCTCGAGCGAGGCGCCCGAGGTATCGAGCAGCACCTTGGCGCCGGCGTTCTCTGCAATGCCCGTGATCTTGGCGTAGTAGTCCGCCTCGACGCCGCGGGGCAGCGAACCCGAGATGGTAACGACATCGGCCTTGCTCGCAAGCTCGGCGAACTTGGCGGTAAAGGCATCGAGTTCCTCGGGGGCAATCGTCGGGCCGCTCTCGAGCAACTCGGTCTGGTTGCCAGCATGAAGGATATTGAGACAGATGCGAGTCTCGCCCTTGATGGGCACAAAATCATTCTTAATGCCGTTGGCATCCATGAGCTCGGCCATATAGGCGCCCATATGACCACCAAGCAAGCCGGTTGCCACGACATCGTCGCCCAGCTGGCCCAGGACGCGGGCCACGTTGAGGCCCTTACCGCCGGCGGTCTTTTCGGGCGTCACGCGGTTGACGTCGTCGATAATGAGCTCATCGAGCTGATAGCGCGTATCGACGGACGGGTTCATCGTAACGGTGAGGATCATTTCTAGCTCCTTATCTCGCAGGCTCCTTATGCCTTGCAAAACGAATTGGCTACATGCGACTACAGAATCTCGATTGTGAACGAGCGCACGATGGTTTCTTTGGGCTTGGCGATAAGGCAGCCGCGCTTGTGCTCAAGCACGTCGTCCTCATCGGAGCAGGTCGAAAGACCGCCCCAGGGCTCAACTGCCACAAAATCACCCTCGGGCTTGCTCCACACAATGAGGTACGGGAAGCCCTCAAAGCTCAGGCGAACACCCTTGTCCTCGCCCTTTTTGGAAAGCGTGACCTGACGGCTCTCGAGCACGTCAAAGATGGTCTCCGCAAAATCGAAGAGCTCATGTGACAGAGGCAGCGTCTTTCCCACCATGGGGTTCTTGGAGCGGTTGGTCACGTCAATCAAGCCAGTCGAGGGGACGGCAGTGCAAAGCTCAGCAGCTTCGTCCTTCTCAAAGCGCAGCTCGTAGTCCGTATAGGCCTCGCCCTCATCGAGCGGGCACCTAAAGCCGGGGTGTCCACCGATAAAGAAAGGCATGTCCTCGGTGCCCTCGTTGGTAACCTCATAGGAGACGCGCACGGCGACGTCCTCGAGCGTATAGCGGGCGACAAGCTTAAACGGATACGGATAATCGCTCAGCAGCGCGGCGTTATCCTCCGAAGCCAGGCACATCGCCAGCTCGTTCTCGCTCTGGCTCAGCAGCTTCCACTCCTGTTTGCGCGCAAACCCATGGCGGGCGAGCTTCACATGATGTCCGGCAAACGTCATGGCGCTGTTATCGCGCAAACCTCCGCAAATCGGGAAGCAAATCGGTGCCTGGCCGGACCACACGGCGGGATCGCCCTGCCACAAGTACTCGCGACCTCCAGCCTCAATCGAGGTAAACGAGCCGCCGGCCGTGGAGACCTTGATAGAAATCGAATCGTTGGAGAGAGCGTATTCCATTGTCCATCCTTTCGAACAACTGCTTTTTGCTCGCAAGAACCCGTCTCGGCCCTGACCAAAGGACAAACCCGCACGTTCATCGATGCGTCCGGTTTCCCAGGCATGCAACGGGGTACCATACAGACATTGATGCAATTACAGCTGAAAGGCCTTCTTATGCGAACCATCATCCTTTATGCCTCACGCCACCACGGCAATACGAAAAAGCTCGTGGACGCCATCGTCGAGGCGCACCCCGAAATCGATACCCTCGACGTGAAGTCACTCGGTAAAAACGAGTACCCCGACCTGCACGAATACCATCTGATCGGCGTCGCCACGGGCATTTATTACTCCGAGATCGACAAAGATATGGCGCGCGTGCTCACGAACGTGCTGCAGCCGCAGGACAAGGTGTTTGGCCTTATGACCTACGGTGGCAAAAACAAGTGGTACGGCAAGGATATCGATGGCATCTGCCGCATGAGGCAGGCCATCTTTATGGGCGTCTACGGCTGTCCCGGCTTTGATACGTGGGGGCCGTTCAAACTCACCGGCGGTGTCCAGAAGGGGCACCCAACTGCCGAAGAGATTAAGGGAGCTGTCGATTTCTTCGACAAGATCGAAGACGAGTATGGCGACATCATCGTCGAAGAGTACGCCAAGCGCGAGAAGCGTCTAGCATACGAAAAGGAGCATCCCGCGGGGGGTCTTGTGGCCGGCGTCAAGCGCACGGCAAAGAAGATCGCTAACAAGCTGTAACTGTTAAGGTGCTTTTGAGCGTTTAACCCATACGGCGGGTCCGAGCAGATTCGGGCCCGCCGTCTTTTTCTATCGTTACTCGGTAAAGGCGTTGCCGACGCTCTGGCCGCCAACATACGTCTCGACGAGGGTGAGCTCATGGTCGAACACGACAAAGTCGGCGTCGCGACCCGGCATGATGCTGCCGCACTTATCCTCGATGTGCGCGGAGCGTGCCGGCACCTCAGTTGCCATGCGAATGGCGATATCGGCGCTGGCGATGCCCCAGTCGACGATGTTCTTGACGCCCTGGGCAAGCGTAAGCACCGAGCCAGCAATGCTCTTGCCGTCGGCGAGCCAGCACAGGTTGTCCTTCATGATGACGTCCATGCCACCACTGGTGTAGCTGCCCTCGGGCATGCCGCCGCAACCCAGGCAATCGGTGATGAGTACCGTGTGCTGCCAGCCCTTTGCCTGCAGCAGCGCCTTGATGGCGGCAGGGTTTACGTGCTTGCCGTCACAGATGATCTCGGCGTAGGTCTCGGGCGTGGACATGGCAGCGCCCACGACACCGGGCTCACGGTGATGCAGCCCGCGCTGGCCGTTATAGGTATGCGTAAAGCAGCTGGCACCGGCGTTGATGGCGGCGATGCACTCATCGTAGGTGGCGTCGGAGTGACCGATGCTGGTCACCACACCCTTGGCGTTCAGAGCAGCCGCATAAGCAGCGGCACCGTCGCGCTCGGCCGCCATGGCGCTCTTAACGATGCGACCGCCCGCAGCCTCCTGCCACTGATCGAAGACCTCCTCGGAGGGATCGATAAGATAAGCGGGGTTCTGCGCGCCCACGTGCTTCATAGTAAAGAAGGGGCCCTCCAGGTAGATGCCCTGAATGCGAGCACCGCAGAAGTCGGGGCCGCGACCCTCGTCCGCCTGGGCAATGGCGGCGCAGGCATCCTTGATCTGCTCGACGCCATCGGTGAACGTCGTGGGCAGCCAGCTGGTGGTACCGCGACGGGCGAGCTCGGTCGAGCTGATATCAATGCCCTCGGGATCGTTATCGGTAGTCGAGTGGTTATAGAAGCCATGGATGTGAGTATCGACCATACC
Source organism: uncultured Collinsella sp. (assembly GCA_902489515.1). Taxonomy (GTDB): domain Bacteria; phylum Actinomycetota; class Coriobacteriia; order Coriobacteriales; family Coriobacteriaceae; genus Collinsella. Next base: position 18,069 of record CABUAL010000001.1, read on the forward strand.
CGGTGCGATCCACGATCCCGTGTAGTCCTTAATCTCGCAAGAGGGCTCGTCGGCCTGCCAGGCGCCAAAAACGCCATCCTCGACCATAAGATAGCCGCCCAGTTGCGGGCCTGCCGGCAAGAAGAACTTGTCAGCCTTAATTGCGTACGTGCTCATATGCACTCCTTGCTTCTAAAGCAGTTGACTGTGGTAATGCTTATACCCGGTCCATGTAAAAACAAAAAGCGCCCGCCCGCCGTTATGAGCGGACGGGCGCCCTTACAGGGGGACGCGATTAAGCGGTGAAGGGGTGAATCGTCACGCCCTTAACCACGCGGTTGACCGTGCCGGTGGGGCTCGGCGTATCGGGCGTGTTGCCCACGCGGACGGAGTTGAGCAGGCTGATAGCCTGGGCAAACATCACGAACGGCAGAGCAAGGTAACCCTCGGGAAGTGCCTCGTAGCCCTTAAAGGTGAAGGACTCACCCTCATAGACGGTGGCACCTTCCTGCTGAACGGCGATGGTGTGCTGAGCGATCTCGTCGCCACCGATCTCGTTGAGGATGTCGATGTCGTACTGACGGGTGTAGGCGTCGTTGTTGACGAACACGAAGACGAGCGTCTTATCGTCGACGAAGGACTTAGGTCCGTGACGATAGCCCATGGAGGTGTCGTAGGAAGTAGCGACCAGACCGTGAGCGAGCTCGAGGATCTTGAGCTGGCTCTCCTGAGCAAGGCCACCGAAGGAGCCAGAACCCAAGTAGGTCACGCGGTTGAAATCGCCAGCCAGGTAATCGGCGATCTCGGGCTCACGGGAGATGACCTCCTCGCCCATCTTGGCAATCGTCTCGACCCACTCGGCCTTCTGCTCGTCAGAGGCAGTGTCGAAAATAAGGGTGGAGAGCAGGGTCATGCAGGAATAAGAACCGGTCATGGCGAAGCCCTTGTCGTTGGCGCGCGGAATGAGCAGCGTCAGCGCATTGGGATCATCGGCAGACTCGACGGCAAGCTTGCCCTCGGGAGCGCAGGTGATGTTGAGGAACTTGACGTTGTGGACGAGCTCCTTGGCAACGGCAACGGCAGCAAGGCTCTCGGGGCTGTTGCCAGAGCGGGCAAAGGAAACCACGAGCGTGGGATCCTCGGCGCGCAGGAAGTCGCGCGGGGCGCTCACGATGTCGGTCGTGGCGATGGGCTTAAAGTCGTAGAGATCAGTGTTGCCAGCGTGACGCAGGTACGGGGCGCAGGTATCGCCAACGTAGTCGGACGTACCGGCACCGGTGAAGACAACGGACAGACGACCCTCGCCCATAGCGCGAGCCTCGGCCAGGAAGGCCTCGATGGCCTCCTTGTTCTCGCGATAGATGTTGAGCGTATCGCGCCAAAGCTCGGGCTGCTGAGCAATCTCGGCCGTGGTGATCTGGGCGCCGAGCTCGGTGAGCTCCTCGACACTCTTCTCGAACATTTCTAATACCTCTCTCTAGAAGTAATCCTCTGACGTGCAATTATACACTTCGGTTGGTTATCTGGTAGTAACCAGTTAAATGCAAAGAATCACCATATGGAAACGATGCAAACACTAGTTGCTGCGCTGGTGGTAAACCTTGTATTTAAACTGATCGGCACGAGCAACCGAGAGTGTATACTCCACTACCTCGTTTGACTCGTTATACGTAGTCCTGACCAAATCGAGCACAGGCGAGCCCTCGACAATTCCCAAAAGGTGGGCATCGGTGGGACGGGCTATGCTCGCATAGAACTCCTCTTCGGCCACGCGAATCTTTTGCTGAAAGTCCTGCTCAATCACATCGTAAAGCGGCTTACGCTCTAGCAGTGGTCGCTTTAGGGATAGAAATTGACGAACCGGTAGATAGCTGCGTTCGACCATCATGGGCATGTTGTCGGCAGAACGAAGGCGCTTGAGCTTAAAAATGCGATCACCGATACGCAATCCCATATGCTCAGCCAGATTCTTATCGGCCTCCATCTCGCAAAAATCGAGAATCGTGGTCTCGGGTTCTCGACCCATCGCGCGCATCTGCTCGGTAAAGCTGTAGGACTGCATAAGATTGGTTGCTTTTGCCGAACGGTCGGTCACAAAGGTACCGCGACCGTGCTGCCGAACCACCAGTCCTAAACGCTCCAGTTCCTGCAGAGCCAGGCGTACCGTAGTGCGCGAGAGACCATAGCGCTCCGAAAGTTCGCGCTCGGAAGGAATCATGTCACCGGCGCGATATTCATGGTCAATCTTTTCGGTCAGAATATCGACCAGCTGATCGTACAGCGGTTGCTTACGCGCTCCGATCGCCATCCTATCCTCCCTTTTGCTCGAATTCGGCTAACTACCTAGGGTGTTATGCATTATCTGTCTGCCACACCCGAATCATTAAGAAAACAAAAGCCGCGCGCTCTTTCGAGCACGCGGCTTTTAACATACACATGGCTTAAGGGGTCGGGGTGTGAGCCGCGTAGGGACACACCCCTCAAGCTAGAGCCTTACCAGATGCTCGGCCAGAGACCAAGCGGGCCAGCGCCCAGGATGCCAAGGACGAAGAGCAGGAGAATGCCCTTGGTCGGGGTCCAGCTGTGCTTAGCGAACATGTAGTAAAGCAGCAGCGTAAGCATAAGCGGGACGAGCTTCGGGACGATGGTGTTGAGGGTGTCGGCAACAGAGAAGTTGACCGGATCCTCGGTAACGGTGCCGTAGGTCACGGACTCCATGCCGTTACCCAGATCGGTGACGCCGCACTCGACAGCGTTGCCGTCGGCATCGGAAGCGGTAAGGGCGTTGCCGTCCTTATCGGTCATGGCGATGGTACCGGCCTCAGCGGTCTCGGTATCGATGCCCTCCATACCGGTGAAGTTCTCGGCCTCCTTCTCGGAGACGATCACGGTAGTAGCGGAGAGACCACGGGTGGTGCCGTTGGGGATCTGGAGGTTGATCTGGGTGCCACCCATGGTGACGACCAGGCAACCGACGACGAAGACGCCCATGATGGAAGCGGCACGCGTGAAGGCCTGCATGTTGGCGGTCAGAGCGTCAATAGCGCTGGTGCCAAGCTTGTAGGACCAGTTCATGAGCCAGAAGCGCAGAGCGAACTGGACAGCGTTGAAGATCACCAGGAAGATGATCGGCGCAGCAGCGTTGCCGTTGATGGCCATGTTGGAGGTAATGCCGGCCGTGATAGGCACGAGCGTCAGCCAGAACAGGGCGTCACCAATACCACCGAGCGGGCCCATTGCGGCGACGCGGACGGCGCGGATCGTGGGGATGTCAACCTTGTTCTGCTCGAGCGAAAGCACGATGCCCATAACAAAGGTGACGAGGAACGGGTGGGTGTTGAAGAACTCCAGGTTGTGGCTCATGGAAGCCGCGAGGTCGTTCTTGTTGGTGTGGATCTTCTCCAGACCGGGGATGATGGAGTAGAGCCAGCCAGCGGCCTGCATGCGCTCGTAGTTGAACGATGCCTGCAGGAAGCAGGAGCGCCAAGCCATCTTGTTGAGGGTCTTCTGGTCGAGCTGCGGAGCAGGAGTGAGATCCTCGTAGTGCTCCGGGATCACATACTCATTAGATGCCATCTTCGAAGTCACCTCCGTCAGAAACAGCTGCACCCTTCAGCTCGGTCTGCTGCTGGAAGTCCCAGAAAGCGATGCCGAAGCCGATGAGAGCGAGGATGAGCAGAGCAGGGGTTGCCAGCGAATCGTTGGCAACGGTGATGAGCGCGAGGCCAAAGCCCATGAGGAAGAAGCCCCACATATCGCGGTTCATCATAACCTTGAGCAGGACGGCGAAGCCGACGAAGCGCATCATGCCGCCTGCAGCGGACAGACCGGTCTGCAGCCAAGTCGGGATGGCGGAAGCGATGGTCTGACCAATGGTAGCGCCAGCGATGAAGAACAGGGTGACGACGACAGCGAAGATCAGGCCGAGCAGAGCCATGGCGAAGTAGTTCAGGCGCTCGATGCCCTTGGTGTCCGCGTTGTGAGCCATGTTATCGGCCGTGGACATAAGCGGGGACATAAGCGTGAAGACCAGGGTAACGCCAAGCTGGCCAAGCAGAGCGAACGGAATGGCGAGGCCGACTGCCGCGTTGGGCTCGAGGCCCGTGGCGATAGCGAGAATGGCTGCCATGATGCCGCCGATGACGGCGTTAGGCGGCTGAGCGCCTCCGATCGGCATGTTGCCGATCGTCATGAGCTGATAGGTACCACCCACGAGAAGACCGGTGTTGAGGTCGCCAAGGATAAGACCGATGACGGCGCCGGTGACGATGGGCTGATAGAGAGACTCGAGGAAGTCAAACTGGTCGATTGCCGCGATGAACGTGACGACGAAGACCAGAGCGATCTGGATGATCGAGTATTCCATCTTGCTCCTCCTTTCAAAATGTATGTACGCACTTTGGATTTCACGTACAGAACGTCAGGGTTTCACTCCTGACAACGTGGATCACGAGGATTACGAGAAGAGCTTGCTCGTGTCCTCAACAGGCGTGCTCGGAACGCGCCTGATCTCCAACTCCACCCCCAATTCCTGCAGCTCTTTAAACGCAGCGACATCCTCGTCGTTAACTGCGACGGAGGTGGCGACTTGGCGCTTTCCTTCCGACATGTGCATGTTGCCGATGTTTACCTTCTTTATAGGCACACCGCCCTTGACGAGCGTAAGCACGTCTTCCGGTGTTTCGGCCACGATGAAGATCTTCTGGCGCGGGCTCGCCTTGCCAATGACGTCGATGGTCTTCTGCAGAGAGAAGAAACGCGTAGCGACGCCGGCGGGAGCGGCCATCTTCATGAGGTTCTGGCGCATGGTGTTGGACGCCACGTCGTCGTTGGCGACGAGGATGAGGTTGGAGCCCAGGGTGGAGTTCCACTGGGTGGCAACCTGACCATGAACCAGTCGGTTATCGATGCGGGTAAGAAGAATGTTGGGTTCTGCCATGTTGATCAGCTTCCTTTCGTTATTTGCTGACGACAGTTACTTGATCTCCTGAATCGCGTAACGCGAAACATCTACGACGGCTCCGGATCGGACTTTGATCTGGACCTTCTCGCCTTCGATGCCTTTGACGGTTCCGTAGATACCGCCGGCGAAAAGAACCTCTTGACCCGGCTTGAGCTCGGTGTGCAGCTCCTTGAAGTACTTCTGCTTCTTCTTCATGTTGATTTGCGACCAGATGGTGTAAATCAAGCCCATGATGACAAGCAGGCCTAAAAGGGCGACCGAGGAGCTCAGGACGTTGGCTCCGAAATCGGCCATTAGATGCCGTCCTCGTCGCCGAAGATATCCTCTTCCTCGGAGCCGGCAACGGATGCGACCGTCTGGGCGGTGACGCCCGTCTGGCCAACGGTCACGGCCTGCTCGCCAAGCTCGGCGAGCGTGGCATTGCCGCGGAGGAACAGAAGCTCAATAACCATGGGAAGGTTGGTGCCAGTCAGAACCTCGACGTTGTCGACATCCTGGGCAATCATCATCGACTGGTTGAACGGGGTGCCGCCAAGCAGGTCGGTAAAGACGAGCACGCCATCGCACTCCTCGCGCATGGCGGTAATAGCGGCGCGGAGATCCTCACCGTAGGATGCGGCCTGGTCGCCCTCAAAAGGAACGACGGTAAAAGCAGGCTGGTCGCCGGCAACCATAGCGATAGCGCTTGCAAGGCCGGGTGCGAACTGTCCATGACCGGTAAGAATAAAGCCAACCATTCAAATTTCCCTTCCGAAGGTGTGTACAATCTGAGTCCGATGATTTTCGGAAGCCAGCGGGCGCTCGCCCTTAAAGCTTCTTAGAAAGCCTTCTTTGAAGACCAGTGGTTTCTAAACTGGTAGTAACCACGTGACGTGTTGTTGTCACTATATCACCCCAAAAGAGGTCGCTTTCGTTGATTCATACGGTAAAACGTTTTTGCACCGCTCACGGTGATAAATCGACCGTTTACCGGTCGTTAACACTTCTACCTGCGGTTTTGAAACCGTTTCGAAATGTTTTGGCAAAAGATCGGATCTTTTCCTGTGTCTAAACAACGCAGGGCGGCTAAAAATAGCGTGTAGAAAAATTGCAGGTCATTGTGAAGATATGTGAATTGGTCTTTTTGACTTAATACCAGTTAGAACCAGTTTTGAGATTATCGGTGAACGGTAGTTTTCGACCGTTCACCGGTTACTTGCAATCGTTTGCAGTTGTTTTCCCAGATGAATTAGGGAACCCGATGAAGCACTTGTGCGATCACAGGAAGTTTTGGCATTTATCCTCATCCCCCGCGCGCCAAACTCCGGCATCCAAAACGAGCTAATAGCTCACGCTAATCGTTTTCAATCATTACTTGCTCAGTATCCGTAATTATTTATCGTTTATCGTTAATTCTGATAAGATACAAGTATCATCCAAAACGCCGATTGGAGGGGTTATGGTCCATCGAAACGCGTCTTTATCGAATGAAACCATCAGCCGCGAACAGACGGTAGCCAAACTGAGGAAGCTCGCTCGCATCTGCAAATGGGCCACGATCTGCATTACCACCGCGCTCGCTCTGGGGCTCCTCGCAGTCATTGCGATTGACCTTCTACTCATATTGCCTGGCCTCTCCCAAGGCTCGTGTCTCCAATCCGTAGAACTTCAAGCCGGCGAAGGGCCGTGCCTTGCTATCGTCGGTACCGATGCGCAGGCCCCACTTATGCTCGTCGCACACGATGGTCACACTGCCATAGGGAGCCTCTTGATGACATGCCTCGCGCTTACCATCGCGATAAGCGTGCGCAGGCTTTTCTTCAACATTGAAAAGGAAGGCAGGCCCTTTGACCTTGAATGTAACCAGACACTTCGTCGAGTAGGACATTTATTCCTTATCGGCGGCGTTGCCGTGAGGCTTCTTGGCGCCGTAATCACGGGAATGATACTCTCGGGATTTGGCGGCAGCTTTACCGATGCGTTCGTCGGCCAGTTATTCGAGCCCTCCATGCTCTTTGCAGGCCTGATTATTTGCCTGATTGCCAGCATCTTCCGCTACGGGTATATCCTGCAAAAACAAGATGACGAGTTGCTCTAGGGGGAATCCATGATTATTCTGCGGCTCGACCGCATGCTTGCCGAACGCAAGATCTCATCCAAAGAGCTTGCGGAACGCGTGGGCATCTCCCAGGTCAATATGTCACGCATTAAGACGGGCAAGGTTTCTGCCATACGTTTTTCAACTCTTGACGCGATATGTCGGGCACTCGACTGCCAACCGGGCGATGTACTGGAATATATATCCGACGATGAAGCCGATAGCCTTTTTGGACTTAAAGATGAATAGCCATAATTAAGCCGCCAATCACGCCCTCAACGCAAAAAGTCCGCCAGAACGACTTCCGTACTGGCGGACTTTCTGCTGTCTATCGGCTAGATGCTCGATGAGCCGTGCGACTCTTTACGCAAACAGGCCGTAGATGCTGATGTTGGCCTTGGCGTAGAGGCCGTTAGCGTACTCGGTCCACTTGGAGCTGGCGCTCGAAGCCTGCGAGGAATACTGCTGATAAGCAGTGTAGTAGGCGGTCATGGCCTGCTTATAGGTAGCGCTATCGGCCGTAAAGGCATCGTCGGCAAAGGCCTTAGCGTAGGTGCTGTCGGCGTCCTTCCAAGTGCCCTTCTCGCTATCCCACTCGTCGCCGGCAAGGTTGATGATGTAGTCGGCGTAATCCTTGCTCGCGGTGTCCTCATTGCCGTCAGAAGGCTCGGTCGGAGCGGTCGGCATGCTTGCGGAGCTATCGCCCACCTTCTTCTTGTAGAGCTTCTGCAGCGTCGCGGACTGGCGGACGATCTGCTTGGCCTGATCCTTGGACACGCCATACTGCGTGGCCATGGTCTTGTAGTCGGAGGTGCCGATGGAATCCTCGGCGTACTGCTTCATTTCCTTGGAAGAGACGGTAATGCCCTCGTCCTCGGCAGCGTCCAGCAGAATCTGGTTGCGCACGTAGGACAGGATAACGTCGGCAGAAGGAGCGGTGTAGTTGCCATCACTATCCTTGACGGTGTCGAGGCTGTACTGGCTCTCGATGGCCTCGCGCGCGGTGATATCGCTCTTCTTGCCGTTGTAGCTATAGCTTGCCACGGTCGAATCGAGCTGGTCCTCGGTCAGGGTCGCCGAGCCGACACCCTTGCCGCCAAAGCCGCCATTGCCAATAAAGAAGCCGACCACCGCAGCGATCACGACTGCAACCACAAAGGCGGCGATCATCGTCTTCTTGTGCTTGGATACGCGATCGTCTTCATCGGAACTCAGGATATCGTCGTCCTCATCCTGGGCCTCGGGCATCAGATTCTCGTCAGCGGCATCCGCGGCAATCTGAGCCTCCAGACGGGCGTCCTCTTCCTCGGCCGTCGTACCGGCAGCAATGTGCTCGGCAGACGTACCGGCGACCAGGTCGATCTTCTCGTCCTCGTCACCGTCGGGGCCTTCGCCGCGCTCGATGATCTGGATGCCGTCGATCTCGTCCTTCTCGTCCTTCTTTTGAATCAGACCCATATCGGTTACTCCTTGTTAGGAAACATAGTCCTCAATAGAATACGCCCGACAGAGCGCCGGGCGTATTGATTCTTAGGTTATACGCAAACACTTAAGTACTATTTAGGCGTTTGCAGCGTGCCTACCTTAGGCCAGGTGCGCGATAACGGCATCGGCAAATGCCTGCGTGCCCACAGCGCCCTCAACGGAGCCGGTCTGGGCACGACGCACGTCACCGGTAACCTGCTCGCCCTCGTCGAGCGTGGCAGATACTGCGGCACGAATGCGATTGGCAGCGTCGTTCTCGCCCAGGTGATCGAGCATCATCGCAGCAGAGAGGATCTCAGCCGTGGGGTTGGCGATATCCTGGCCAGCGATATCGGGCGCAGAGCCGTGCGTTGCCTCGAAGATGGCGCAGTCAGCGCCGATGTTGGAGCCGGGAGCCATACCCAGGCCGCCCACCAGGCCGGCGCACAGGTCGCTCACGATGTCGCCGTACAGGTTGGGCAGCACCAGGACATCGAAGTCGTTGGGGTTTTGGACCAGGCCCATGCAGGTGGCGTCGACAATCTTGTCGTTGAACTCGATATCGGGATAGTTGGCGGCCACCTCGCGCGCCACACGCAGGAACAGGCCATCGGTCGCCTTCATGATGTTGGCCTTATGCACGGCCGTCACCTTTTTGCGGCCGCAGCGGCGGGCATACTCAAAGGCATACTCCACAATGCGGCGGCTCTTGGCGA
>CABUAL010000002.1 GCA_902489515.1 uncultured Collinsella sp.
CTTCATTACTCCAACGACGAATTCTAGGCGGTGTCCCCTCCCTTTCAAGAAAGGGAGGAGGCGGGGCATGCCCCGCCTCTTACACCACATCTCTGTGCGCTACCAAAAACTGAAAGGGGCTTGGAAAACTGTTTCCAAGCCCCTTTCTTATAGTAGTCGCTCGAGCCCAACAAGCCTCACGCTGCCTGTTTGAGCCGCTCTATTTTGACACGCTTTGGTAAATCCACTCTTGCTAAACAAGTAGTACTGTTTGATCGACCGGCCCAGCAGCGCCCCGCGCCGCTCGAGTGTTTCAAGAACGTCAGTATCTACAGGCTCGTTTCTCCATTTGCACTCGCCAACGATGAGCTCCCCATCGGCGTCCTCAAGCACAACGTCAATCTCTTCTTGCCGGCGCGTGTTCGGGTTCGTGCCCCACCAAGAGCCGATTGCCTTGGGCAGCACATCCAGCTCGCTCTCAACAACCTGCCGCATCAACCACTGGCGGCACACTTCTTCAAATGAGGGACCCACAAAGGTGGACAAATCATGCTTGGCGATACGCGCGGCCACAGCGGCTCCGAGCCCCTCCTCAATTGTTCCCGCGTACTGTGGAACAAACCGATACCAAAACCTAAACAAGTTGTCGCAGATCCGATAGATTACTTGACGTTTTGTTGCATTTACAACAGGCGTGACGCGCTCAACGATTCGCAGCTCGATCAATGCGTCGAGCAGTCGCGCGACCTGTGGCGTTGCGAGGTGGGTAACATCGGCAATCTCTTTGGAGCGTACATAGCCGTTGGCAATGGCGGTTATGACGGCATTGTAGATAGCTGGGCTGCGGACCTCTTGCAGCAGATAGTTCTGGGGTTCGGCATACAAAAACGCATCTTGACGCAATAGCGCATGTTCAAGGTTCCATTGAGTGGAACGCGTGCCATCGAGCTGCGATAGATAGAGCGGCATCCCGCCAACAACGGAATACAGCTCGATGACCCGTTCGATGGGTGCATCGGGAAGCATGAGCGCCACGTCAAAGATGGTGAAGGGGTCAATGCGCAGCTGCATGGTGCGGCGCCCATAAAGAGGGCTTTGGTGTCCTAGTACCTGGTGTTCCATAAAGCTCATGGACGATCCGCAGAGTACGAGGAACAGCTTGCTCGTGTCTTTATGTCGATCGATAAGTGTTTGCAGGCACGACGAGACGCCCGGGTCGCTCTCGGCGAGGTAGGGATACTCGTCAATAATCAGAACGATTCGCTCTGTCTTGGCGTGTTCGAAGACGGATTCGAGTGCAACCTGGATAGAGGGGAACGCTGCTCTTGCGGCGCTATTGTCAAGTATCTCGCGGCTGAGCAGCGCGAGGTTTTCGCTTGCAACGGTTTGCTGCCCGGTAAAGAAGATCACATGGGGTTTGCCCTGTGTAAAGACGCGAAGCAGGCTGGTTTTACCCACGCGACGCCTTCCATAGACTACGGCAAACTGAAAGGAACCCTTTTGATAGGCGGTTTCCAGGGATTCAAGCTCTTCCCGACGTCCAACAAACATGATGTGCCTCGCTCATATACGTATTACTAACATATATATTACTAACACTTATATGAGCAACTTTTCACCCGTCAATCGGATGGCAAAGAAATGACAGCGTTTCTACTTAACGTGGCGCTTGAGTCTGGCATAGTCCTGAACCTGCTTTTTGCGCTTGGCGTTGAGGAGGTTGTTGAGGTCGAGCTTCTCGGCGGTGCAGCGTTTGAGTAGCTCGGAGCTGTCAAAGCCGTTTGACTCAATGTCTTCATCCAGATCGTGCTTGAGCTTGGTCCATTTGTTGAGCTGCGAGCGCACGTAGGCCGCGGGACGTTCTATTTCGTTGGCGATGTCGCGTACGCCGGCGCCCGTTCCAAACAACTCGCGTATCTTTGCCGTCTCCTTGCGCGTGCGCTCGTTTTTGGCATCGGTCTTGCATCGATCGCTGCAATAGTGCCGTTTGACGCCACGATGCCCGGCAAGTGAGTAGGCGCGTCCGCACTGCTCGCAATAGCCAATTTTGACGGTGCTCAGCTTACGCGAAAAATCAAACCAGAGCCATGAGAGATAGCTGTCAAAGGAGAGGAACCCTGTGGACTCGTTGCCCTGGAACACATCCACGTGCGCGCCCGAGAGATGCGAGATCACGAGCGCCTGTACCAAAGCGGTGAGTGCATCGCGGTCATCGTTGTCAAGTTCTTCGCGGCGCTCCTGGATATCTGCTTGAGGGTCGATTGCATAGAAGCTCTCCTCGCTATTGTTAACCTTGAGTCGCGCTGAAATCTCCAAGCTGGAGTCTTCGTCCATGTAGAACATCGCCTGCAAAACACTGAAGTCATTGGCGGTGAGCTCGTGTTCAAAAGAGAGCACGTTGAGTGCAACGAGGGATTCTTCCTCGTCGATCATAAACATAAAGGCGTAGAAATATCCCGCATCGGATTCGATTTTGCGCACGATAGGCAGGCTTTTGAATGAGTCGGTATAATCTCCGCCCGCCCTCAGGATAGTGGTGTAGATCTTGAAGGATGACCCGTTTGCCGCGCAGGTCACCACTGATTTCTCGATTCTTTCCAATGCAGAGACCTTTGCGATGGTGCAGCTCCCGTTGAGGTATTCCTGGATGCGCATGGCAATAAGTGCTGCCATCGCGGCATTGGCCCAATCGCGTACGGATTCTATTGCGTGCTTGCCAAAAAGCGGCCCGGTCTGTTCGGCGTAATCAAGTACGCTAAAGAGGCTTGCGCGGAAGGGCTGCTCTTTAACGGCGGTGGGTTCGATGCATGATGCCAGCCTGATCAGATCGGCATGGCGCTCGCTGTGTGCGGGTCCTTCGTTGCTTTTGCTGCCGGCCAGCTCGGTGGGCATGTAGAGTTCAAAGACAAGCTGGGCCTCGCCAACGGGCCTATTGGGTTCGTTCTCTATGAGGTTGACTTTCTTAAACGGAATCGAACCTTCAACGGTGCGTATTTGGGAGAACTCAAACATTGTTACCCCTGTCTTTGGCTGCAGATTTAATAGCGTAGCACGTTTAGGAAAATTACCCGGTCAAAATCTCTATATCGGATAAACGACAAACCGTATCTTGTGATCGTCAAGAAAAGGGGTAACGAGAAAGGACCCGATTATGCATTGCAAACAGTGTGGAGCAGAGATTAACGACGGCGCCAAGTTCTGCGGCGTGTGCGGAACGCCTACGGTCGCGGCTGCGGCCAGCACAGCGGGAGATGCGATTTACGTCGAGGCCCGGCCAATTGAGAGCCAGTCTGTCGAGGCTCAGTTTCAAGCGGCGGAGGATGCAGAGGACGCTTCTTGCCTGCAAGATTCACTTCGCGAGTCCATCGGGTCCCTTGCGCGAGCGTCGGTGATTTCGTTGCTCTATGTGCTCTTTTTCAATTACGTGCTGGGAGGTGGCTCGCTGGGGCTCGACTATATGATTCCGCTGGCGCTGCTTCTGATTGGTCCCTGGAAGGTGATTATCTCGCTGTACCGCAGCGGTGTAAGGCTTCCCTTTGTCTATGGTGGCGGCATTATCGGTATCACGTTTATGCTAATCGAGCTTGTGGTTCTCGTGGGTCTTCCTGTCGTGGTTCTGATGCTTTTTTACTGGTTGGGCAGCGTGATTCACGGAGCGGTTCCGGTTGTTCCCGAATTAGCACCGATGACGATGGTGGCACTTTGGCCTATCGTCTCGGTTGCCAACATCATCTTCAAGGCAATCAAGCTGCACATGGCTCGCGCCTAGCAAGTAGCCCGTCGCATGCCTTCCGCGTGGGGTCAGGCGAATTTGAAAGGTGAAGGAAAAGGTTTACAGTCGAGCAAATTGTTCCTGGGCCTTTACTGTTTGCAGGCTGCGGGCTATCGTTTCGATATGCTGAAGTTCTAGGGGGATTTATGTACTGCGCAAGCTGCGGGGCAAAGATCAAAGACGGGGCGCGATTCTGTTCCGCATGCGGAAAACCGTTGGATGTGGATGATGCGCCGGCGAATGCTCAGCAGTCGCTTCCTTCAGGTACACCAAAGGCGTCTGCTGATAGAAAAGCGACAAGCGATCCTGCTGCATCTCGCATAGAGAGCGCTTCTCCGGCGCCCTCTGATCATATGTCCTTTGCGGCCTTTATGATGCAGCGTCGGCAGATCGGCCGTTTTGCTGTGCCTACGTTTGTCACCATTCTTGCAGCAATCATCTTTACCGCTGGTGTCGCTTACGCCCTGGTCAAAGCTTACGAAGCCTTTGTGCTGCCTCAAACGCAGCAGCAGGAGCAGCCGGCTGCAGTCGAGAAGAAGTCGTCTAAAAAGAAGGTCGCGGCAACAAACAAGAAAGCACGCAGGGCTTACGAGGGCGTGGTTGCGCGTTACGAGGACTTTGCGAGCTATTGCGAGCGGAAGGGGGCTGGTGCTGCCAGCTACGACGACTGGGCCCAGGGACGCGGTGATGATTCTGGACTGGGGCAGATATTCGTTTATAACAACCAGACTGCCCCCGGCTTTTTAAGCTACTACTATGCTTTCGATGATTTGAATGGCGACGGAATTGACGAGCTGCTTGTTGGGTCTGTCGATGCGCAGAACGATATTTCGGCGATTGTGGGTGCCTACTGCTTTGTTGATGGAGCGGCCGTTTCGGTTATGCCTTCGTCAGAGATGGTAGAAGGCTCCAGCAATATGACAAATCAGTATGACGGTTTTATTGCTCAGGGTGAGAGCCAAGTCATTACTGTCTGTAAGGACGGCATCGTTAAATTTACTTGTAGTCAGGATTGTAGCCAGGCAGATTTCTATATTTCGCTTACTGCAAAGGGTCCTGAGGTCGTAGACGCGGCGCAAATTCAAAATAAGGAATTCGATAGGCAGAATGGCGTCTACTTGGTGAGGACCGTTGAGGATGCTGGCAAACCGCAGGAGTCGATGGTCCAGGGGCGTGAGGAAGCGTGCAAAATTCTTGACGAGCTCGCCGGGAAGTATCCGGAGGCCGACATTGAAATGCCATCCGCAAGCAGCGATATGTGGAAGGCATTCAAAGGGGCGGAGCCTTCGGAGAGCTCTTTGAAGGACGGTTCTGGCACTGCGGACGATCGATCTGGCGCATCTCAAGCACCATCTGAAGCGGCATCCGATAGCAGCGACGATGGGGAGGCCGCTGCGCGCGGCGATGGCGTGATCGCCGACATGGATGCGTTCATTGCAAACGCCAAGCGCGAGTTGATTGTGCCAGATGACGCCTCTATTACGTTCAAGGTCGCTGATAAGCCAAACTATTGGGAGGGGGCGGCAACGTACGTTTGGTACGTCGAGTTTTATAAAGACGGAAAGGTCGTAGCGTCTGCGGAATGCGGCTCTGAAGGGTACCCATGTCGGTCGATTATGGCCTATCACGAGAGCCGGTAACTTTAACCGAGCCGTTTTGGCATTACAGCGCGCGCAGCTCTTATACCTTTCCCCTTGTTCCATCCGACGAGTTTAGTTACGGCTAAAACGGCCGTTACGAAGAGCTGACCGAGAGGCCGAAGGCACTCGCCCGCTAAGCGGGTATGCCCCAAAAGGGTATCTGGGGTTCGAACCCTCCCGGTTCTTCGTCAGTTGACCAAAGGTGCGACATTATTACCGCTCATCGGGGGTGGCTAAATGAGATGACTTGAGGGCTATAATTAGCCAAGCTAAGTTGGGGACAGATTGAGGCGCACAGGCTTTCGATGCGCCTGTCGACTCGGCAGTTCGCAATTTATTAGACACGCGGAACGCGTGGTTTGGGATTAACGAAAGGAATCAGCATGTCACTGTTCCATAGCGATAACGAAAAGGAAGAAAAGCACAGCGGAATTCTCGGTGCCTTTTCTGTCGACAATATCAAATGGGAGCCTGGCAACGACGAAGATGCCTCGCTTGTCTCATTCCGCTATCCCTACGAGGATTTTCCCAACGGGTCCTATCTTCAGGTTGCGCAATCGCAGATTGCCGTTTTTACCAACAATATGGGGGCGGGCAGTTCTACTGACGCTACGGGTGCCGGCGATTCTCAGGTAAGCGTGTTTGTCGGTCCGTGCAAGATCAAGCTCGACACGGGAGACAGCCGATTCGCCCCGTTTCGCAATGCCGCCCATTCGCTTACCGGCGGTAGCTCGGCGTTCCATTCCGTTGTGTACTTTATCAATACTAACTACATGAACGAGCTGCGCTGGGGCACGACCGAGCCCATCATCGTCCAAGACCCTGAGGAAGACGTCAACATTCATGTTCGCGCCTTCGGTTTGTTTGGCGCACATATCGAGCAGAATGACTCGAGCCTGGTTCCCATTCAGGTGAGGAAGTTCCTCGTTAAGGTCGTGGGCACGCGAGATCGCTATACGCGAGAAGAACTTACTTCCTTTATGCGGGCAAAAATCCTTGAGTATGTTCCTGACCTGCTTGCCAAGGCGATTGTTGACCAGGAGGTTTCCGTTCTTAAAATTGCGACGCATCTGAGCGACTTCTCGTCTCAGATGCAGGGCAAGCTCGTTAACTATTTCGATGAGTTTGGTCTCACACTCGATAACTTCTCGTTCAACAGCATCAAGCCCTTCGAAGAGGACCTTGCCGCCATCAACGAGATGAAGATCCAGCGTAAGCGGAGCATTCTCGAGGCACAGGGTAACGCTGCCCAGATGGACATCGAGTCCGAGGCACTTGCCAGGAAGCGTGCGCGCGAAGGCTACAACTATCAGCAGGAGCGCGGCATGGACGTAATGGAGAGTGCTGCGGGCAATGAGGGGAGTGCCGCATCGGGCCTCATGGGAGCCGGTATGGGACTCGGCATGGGCGTTGGCATGGGCGGTGCATTTGGAGCCGGCTTCTCCAACTTGGCCAACCAGACCATGGGCGCTGTTGCTCCCATGGTTGGAACGGCTTCCGCGTCCGCAGGTATGCAAAACGGTCCCGTATGTCCCAGTTGCGGAAACGTTAATCCGATGGGTGCTAAGTTCTGCCTGGAATGCGGACAAAAGTTCGAGCAGGGTGTTGCGTGTTTGGCGTGTGGGCATCTTAACCCGGTCGGTGCCAAGTTCTGCCTTGAGTGCGGGAACCGGTTGACCTCGCCAAGGTGCCCGAGCTGCGGAGCCGAGTTGCCCGAAGGGACCAAATTCTGCCCCGATTGTGGAACTAAGATCCAATAAGGAGAAACAAAGATGAACGGTTCTGTTAAACGTGTCATTTTAGGCGAGGCAATCGTCTTGGTGGCGTGGCTTGTAATTATGTTTGTCTGCCATAACGCGCTGATGAACCCTATCGTCTTTGCTATGTCGCTTGGCTTTGGGGTTTTGGCTTTTGCGGTGGCTTCGATTTCGGCTACCATGTCCGATAAGCAGTCCACGGTCAAAAGCACGACCGAAATCCATTATTTGCCGATTGCATTCAGCTGCGCCTTTTTTGTTGTTGCCCTTCTTGCCAATACGTACTTTGCGTTTGTGGCGTATGGGTGGGGCGGCAGCACGATCCCGGTTGTCGCAAACGTTGCTCTTCTCGTTGTGCTTGTCCTTGTGCAGATGGGTCTTGGCTCCTATGCCCGCCGGGCAGACCAAAAGGTTGCCGCCGTCGCCGCAAAGACGGTTCAAACGGCGCAGTTCGGATTGTGTGTGGGGCAGCTTCTTGCCGTAGCGGAGGACGCTCAGGTTAAAGCCGAACTCAAAGCGCTCAAGGATGACATCTCCTTTAGTTCCAACATGTCGCAGCCCCATGTTCAAGAGATCGAGCGACAGTTCTCCGCCGCGCTTGAGGCGGTCTCGAATTCCATGAGTGCCGATGAGCCGGCAGATGTTACGGTTGGCCTTGTCCATGATGCGCGCAATATCTGGAAAAAGCGCAATGCGGCGCTGACCGCTGTCAAATAAGGGCTCGTGCTGCTTTTTGCCAGGGCACTTTGATGGTTGAAGTGGGGGAAGCTATTGGAAATCAACGGAATAACTTGCGAGGGCTGCGGCAGCACCGATGTCGAATTTGACCCCGCAACTCGAAAGGTTCATTGCAACCAGTGCGGTCGCGAGATGTACTATTCGCGGGCGCGTCTGGGGGCCACGGGCAAAATCGCGTTTGCCAAGGACAATGCCATCAAGTTTTTTAAGGGCGGCAACTTCCCGGAGGCCCGCAAATTTGCCGCAGACGTGCTCAATATGATGCAAGACAACGCGGCGGCACAGTTTATGGTTGCGTACTGCGATGAGTTTTGCGAAGGTCTTTCGGGTTCGATGACGGTTTTCTTTAAAAGGGCCGAAGATATCCCTCTCGAATATGACGAAGTGCGTGACTTGATCGACTTGTTTGAGTCGACGCTCTACAACATGCGTGACTTTGAGATTCAGATGGTATCGCTCGTGGTCGCCAATATGCAGAGCATGGAGGATCGGTCTCGACTTGAGAACTTTATCGATGCTGTGTGCCCGTTCTGCATAGCACGGTATGCTTCGGAAGACTTTATGACTGCAGAGCGGGAGAGTTTCTATCAAGATATTGCCGCCAACTGCAATATACCCAAAACGTGTCTCGCACTACTCAAGGGCATTAGAGAGAACCCCGGGTCCCCCTATAAAACTGGTTCGTTTGCGTTACGAAGAAGGACTTCGTACTTTTTCGAACACTATGTGGAGCCAGTCGGGCGCATCGTCAATTCGATGAAGGCAAGCCAATACAAGCAGAAGTTTCTTGTGGCCTATCAGCAGGTGTCCGAGCAATACCGAAGCATGGCCTCTCAATAAAGCAGATGGCGGGCGCTTGCTCGCTTAAAGCTATTGGATGATCTAAACGGTACAAACTGAAAGGTGGTACAGATGAGTGATTCGGGATTAGATACTGCCCTTATCGAGCGCAGGATCGCCGCTATTGGAACTAAAGTTGACCAGATGACCACGAAGGTCGATAAGGTCGAATCCCAAATGGAGGAAGTGCGGAAGGACCTTAAAAAGCTCCGAAAGGACTTTCTCGAGATGATGCTCGAGCAGCGTCGTACCGCCGCACTTGAGCAGGCGACTACGGAGCTCGTGAGCGTCCGGCAGGAGATGGACAAGAAGTTCGGCAACTACTCGGTGGTTCGAAACACCATGGTCGGTATTCTCCAGGCAACCGATGCAGCGCTCGTGCGCAAGGCGACGATTTCGACGGTCTCCGAGGAGTTAATGATCTCTACCCCGGACTACTGGCTGGCACCTGTCCTGGTTGCCCTTGCGGCATGGATCAACAACAACCGAGATCTTGCAGAGCGCGCAATACGCGAGGCTGTCAAACGTGACAACGAGCACACGTCGCTTGCGATGGCTCTGATCTGCAGACGTAATAACCGCACTGCTACGTGCTACGAATGGCTAGCGCGCTACTTCTCGACGCAAAACGCCGCCCGCATCGATGCCGATGCGATGGTCTACATCGATGCCTATATCAACGGCATCTTCGGAACCGACGAAAAGCACCTGTGCGACGACTATATGGCGGGTTGGATCGAGCAGATCAGAAATCAGAGCCCTGAGTTCGAGAATGAGCAGTCAGAGTCATGGGCGGAGTACTTTACCGGCTACGAGGAGGATATGAGCTCGAGATATCCGGCGCTCAAGGTGGTGGTCAAGGAGTTTGACTACATCAATAAGTATCTCGGTAAAGTCGAGGCAATCGAGAGCATCTCCAATGACTTCGCCGACCTCAGAGCTTCTGATGTTGACGAGAGGACGCTTGCCGAGCAGGTT
Organism: uncultured Collinsella sp.; assembly: GCA_902489515.1. Lineage (GTDB taxonomy): Bacteria > Actinomycetota > Coriobacteriia > Coriobacteriales > Coriobacteriaceae > Collinsella. Next base: position 9,705 of record CABUAL010000002.1, read on the forward strand.
GACAGGCATTTGATGGAGCTCGTTAACTCCGATGACTCCAAGGAGCGAAATTTGCGCCGCCAGGAGGAGTATCTTCTTGCGGTCAAGGCATTTGGCGGAGACGTGGAGCGCGCCCGAGAGCTCGTCAATCGTCGCCGCGATGAGAAGCGTCAGCAGACGATGAACATCATCGACCAGATGACACGCTCGATGCGCGACCAGAGTGCGTCTGTGGATGTGCATAAGAAGAAGACTGCAATTCAGTTTTTGGGTTCCTATATCAACGGTGGTTTCAACCGGTATCGCAAGAGCGATATCCCCGAATTTCCGCAGGCGATCACCCTCGACTTCGACGGATGGACAAGCAGGGCGGTTACCGGCGATGAGGGCAATGCGCTGCGCGGCGATTATGTTCGCTATGTCGGTGAAGAGAAGAAAAAGGAGCTCGCTGAGCTTGATGTCAGGGTTGCGAAGGGCAACAAGAGCTACAAGATAGCGGCCGTTGTCCTCGCTGTTTTGGGAGTAGCTTTCTTTGCGTTTGTAAACCAGGTTATTGGCATTCTGCTACTTGCGGGGGCTGGCTATTGTCTAGTAAAGACGAGCCTCTCGGGCAAGCAGCGCACTGCGGAGGCAGAAGAGATTGAGGCCAAATACTCCAAACGCATCCAGGAAGGCTGTTCCGAGATCGATCTGGCGCTTAATCAGTGGAAGAGCGCGAAGGAAGCGGCGGCCGAGCGCAGCGACCTGCTTAAGCTCGATAAGGTTGCCTAGCCGATAGGATTGACTCGATAACCATGAATGGAGTGAAATAGATGACTGATGATGTGACTGATTTCGACCATAACGATGCTGCGATGCAGGACTTCGATGCATTGAGCGAGCTCGATAGTCTGTTTGAAGAGGACGAGCGACTGAAGCAAGCTGAGAACAATGTTTTGACTCAAAATCTCTCAGGCTTTGCAAACTGCTTTCCCGATTGGGATTTGCATCCGCCGGTAGCGTAGAAAAGCGCTTGAAACACAAGCTGCGATCATTTGGAAACATCGATGTTTCTGCGGGCTAGAAGCCATGGGGCTTTTGGCCCGCTGTCTTTCATATGCTGGTCGGCGGCATAGGGCATCAACCGTATTCTAGGTTCTTGGAAGCCAAGCCGACTTGCTTCGGATCGGGCGCTACACCAACTTTCTCGACACTACCAATCTGACAGGGCCTCGTCCGTGCTCGGGCGGGGCCCTTTTGTGTGGCCTAAAAGGTTTGCTATACTGCTAGCACGTAGGAAGGAGCCGCTATGGGTACGGCAATGGTGCAGCTCAACACACGAATCGATCCTATGCTCAAGGCTGGTGGCGATGCGGTCCTGACTCGCAATGGATTGGGGCCGAGTGATGCCATTCGCGCGCTTTGGGCCTATCTTGTCGAGCATCAAGCGTTGCCGGGATTTATGCTGGCGGATAAGCGTGAGCTGCCCCGCGCGAAGAGCCTTGCCGAGCAGGGGTGTGGGCTAGCTTTTTCCTCGTTGGGGCTAAGCGCTTCGGATTTTGCGCCAGCTGAATCGTCTGCGGAAGACTGGGATGCCGTATGCGATGATATGTATGACGCGATGATTGCCGACATGGAGGCGAATTGCCGATGATCGAGGCAAAGCGCCTGCTTGTGGATACGAATGTGTGGCTTGATTATTACCTGCAAGAGGGGGCATTCGACGAAGCGAAGCACCTGGTGGAGCTTGCCGAGGCGGGAAAGATTGACCTTCTGTACGCGCCAACGACGGCAAAGGATGTGTTCTACATTTTGCCTCGGCGTCTAGCTCGGCGGAACGCGAACGGAGTCAACGTGTCGTTTGCTCCGGCATCATGGGCCTGTATCGAGCATATGATGCAGGTGGCAACGGCTTCTCCGCTTTCGTTGGCGGAGTGCGAGATGGCACGAATGCTTGGCAAGCGTATGCCGGATCTTGAAGACAACCTCATCATCGCCTCGGGCGAGACGGCGGATGTTGACTATATGGTCACGAGTGACCGACGCATGCTGGAGGCAATGCCTGAGGTGTGCCTGACGCCTGCCCGTGCTCTCGAGCTGATTGGAATTCTCAACTGATCTTGCCCGTTTCGTTTCGCTATCATATTGAGCATTATGGCTCTCATGCAATTTTGGAGGACGGAATGGCGGATAACGAAGCGCTGTTTACGCCTGAGCTGGTGTTTTTTGATTGGGAGTGCGCGGCGCCGGATGAGGTGTTTGCGCAGCTCGAGGACGAGCTCGCCCCGCGCGGCTACATTGCGCCCGGTTGGCTCGACGCCGTCCGCACACGCGAGGGCGCTTATCCCACGGGGCTTGCCATGCCGGCGGCTAACATCGCTATCCCGCATACCGACCCGGGGTTTGTGGCTAAGCCCTATATTGCCGTGGTAAAGCCTGCCGCGCCTGTGACGTTTAACGCGATGGCGGGCATGGGCGCTCCGGTGCCGGCGCAGATCATCGTCAACCTGGGTATTTCCGAGCCGGGCGGTCAGGTCGAGGCCCTGCAGGCGCTCATGAATATCTTTATGGACGCCGACGCCGCAGCCGATGTTCTCGGCCAGACCACGCCCCAGGGCATGGTCGACGCCATCCGCCGCCACTTCTAAGGTGGCAGTTAGACCTGTCCCCTTTGCACCAAAATGGTGCAGATTAACCTGTCCCCCATGCACCAGGTGTGTCGCGGGGGCTGCGTTGTGACACAATGGCGTTTGTTCGATTCGTGATGCGAAAGGCCAAACATGGCAAACAAGAAAAAGAACCCCGAGGTCGCGCCGACGTCCGAGCAACGGTCCCGCGCCGCCTCCAGCTCTCGCAAGAAGCAGCGCAAGACCTATGTGTCCAAGACCGTCAAGATTGTCCTGGTGGTCATCGGCGTGCTGGCGATGCTGCTCTCCGTCTCGGCCATGGCGTGCTCCGGCCTGATGTCGCAGACCGAAAGCGCCAGCTCGGGCTATAAGCTCACCGGTGGCGTGGCTGCCACTATCAACGGCACCAACCTCACCGAGGACACCGTGACCAAGCAGATTATGAGCATGCGCACGTCCTATGGCTACACCAAGGACAAGGACTGGGCGCAGTACCTGGTCGACAATGACCTCACGCCCAAGAAGTACCGCAAGCAGCTCATCGACTCCTACACGCAGCAGATTCTGCTTCAGCAGGCGCAGAAGGAAAACGGCGTGACGGTGTCGGACGAGGAGGTCGAGAAGGCTTGGAAGGACGCGTGCAAGAGCGCGGGCGGCGCCAAGACCTTTAAGAAGACGCTTAAGACCTACGGCTACACCGAGGACACCTACAAGGATTCGCTCAAGGAGAGCCTGGCGCAGCAGAAGCTCAAGGATGCCGTGGCACCCACCAGCAAGCCCAAGGACAGCGAGATTGTCGATTACATCAACGAAAACCTGTCCAGCTACAACGACGCCCGCCGCTCGTCGAACATTCTGATCAAGGTTGATTCCGACGCTTCCGACGAGGACAAGGCTGCCGCCAAGGCCAAGGCGCAGGAGTGCCTGGACAAGATCAACTCCGGTGAGCTGAGCTTTGAGGACGCCGTTGAGCAGTACTCCGAGGACACCGGTTCCAAGGAGAAGAAGGGCGATGTGGGCTGGGATAAGCTTACCACCTTCGTCGACAGCTACCAGACGGCGCTCGAGGGGCTCAACAAGGGCGACGTGAGCGACGTGGTCGAGTCGACGTACGGTTACCATGTCATCAAGTGCACCGACTACTTCCATGTCGATAATCAGGTTGATGATATCAACCAGGTGCCCAAGGCCATCAAGAAGTATGTCTCCAACGTGGTGAAGACGCAGGCGGCCAGCACCGCGTACAGCGAGTGGCTAGAGCAGTACAAGAAGGATGCCGACATCACCGTTAATCCCATGCCCAAGGACGTACCCTATAACGTGAGTCTGAAGGGCGTCACCAAGAGCTCGACCGACGATTCGTCGACGACTGAGTAATCATGGGGCGGTGCTCGCACGAGTGCCGCCCACGCTATTAGAGAGGATTTGCAGATGACCAACGAAGAGCTGCAGAAAGAAATGATCGCGGCCATGAAGGCCAAGGACAAGGTTCGCCTGTCCATCATTCGCCAGGTCAAGGCCGAGGTGAAGAATATCGAGGTTAACGAGCGCCGCGATGTGACCGAGGAAGACGTCAACAGCATGATCAAGCGCCTGATCAAGCAGACGAGCGAGACGCTGGAGATGTCCATCAAGGCCGGCACCGACCAGGAGCGTACCGACAACCTGACCGAGCAGGTCAAGATCCTGGAGAGCCTGCTGCCCGCGCAGGTTTCGGGCGAGGAGCTCGAGGCCCTGATCGAGCAGGTTATCGCCGAGCTGGGCGCCACGTCCAAGAAGCAGATGGGCCAGGTCATGGGTGCCCTGGGCAAGGCCACCGGCGGCAACTTCGATAAGCCGGCCGCAGCAAAGATCGTCGGAGCAAAGCTGGCTTAAGGGCCGAGCGGTACATAGTTGATGTTAAGGGGACGTGACCATTGCGGTCGCGCCCTTTTTGTTGGCCGATGAAGGGCGCCTCCCCTGGCTGGTCATTGGGCACTCATTGGGGACAGGCTTAAATGAGTGCCCAATGAGCGCCAACGAGCAGGTGGAAGGTTGCGGGTTCTTTACGGGAATGTAGTGTGGGCTGCGGAAACGCGGTTCTTTCCGTACAATAGTGCAACTCGTGTAAACGCAGGGAAGGGACATTCATGGCAGACATGATCGAGATCAAGCATCTCAACAAGTACTTTGGCGACCTGCATGTGCTCAAAGATATCAATCTCACCGTCAAGCGCGGCGAGAAGCTCGTAATGATCGGGCCTTCCGGTTCGGGTAAGTCGACGCTCATCCGTTGCGTCGATTATCTGGAGGAGCCCACGTCGGGCGAGGTCGTCATCGACGGTACGCCGCTCACCAAAAAGAATCACCTGGAGATGGCTCGCAAGTATAGCTCCATGGTGTTTCAGCAGTTCAACCTGTATCCCAACATGACGGTGTTGGGCAACCTGACGCTCGCGCCCATCAAGCTGCAAAAGAAGAGCAAGGAGGAGGCGACCGAGATCGCCATCGCCGCGCTCAAGCGCGTTGGCATGGCGCATAAGGCCGGCGAGTATCCGCAGAACCTCTCGGGCGGTCAGCAGCAGCGCATCGCCATCGCCCGCGCCCTGTGCACCAAACAGCCCATCATCCTGTTTGACGAGCCGACCTCGGCGCTCGACCCCGAGATGGTCCAGGAAGTCCTGGACGTTATGATTGAGCTCGCGCAGGAGGACATCACCATGATCTGCGTGACGCACGAGATGGGCTTTGCGCGCCAGGTGGCCGACCGCGTCATCTTTATGGAGGACGGCCGCATCCTGGAGGAGGGCACGCCCGAGCACTTCTTCGATAACCCCGAGAACCCGCGTTGCCGCGAGTTCCTGTCCAAGATTCTGCACTAGGCGCGGTGATGGACATGACGGATATGACGAGGGCGGCCGTGTCGCGCCGTCACTTTTTGCAGCTGGCTGGCGCCGGCATGCTCGCGCTGACGGGCACCGCGCTTACCGGTTGCGGCAACTCCACCAGCGGCGAGGGCTCCGACAAGGGGTCCAAGCTTGCGGCCATTAAGTCGCGCGGCCATCTGAATGCCGGCGTTAAGAAGGATGTTCCCGGCTACGGCTATTACGACACCGCCAAGGGCCGCTTTGAGGGCATGGAAGTCGATTTGTGCTACCAGATCGCCGCTGCCGTCTTTGGCGTGAGCTACAAGGATGCCCGCGCCCAGGAGCTTGTCGAGTTTACCGACGTAACGCCCAAGACGCGCGGCCCGCTGATCGATAACGGCCAGCTCGATGTGGTCGCGGCGACCTACACCATCACCGACGAGCGCAAGAAGAGCTGGGATTTCTCGACGCCGTACCGTATCGACTACGTGGGACTCATGGTCAAGAAGCGTTCGGGCTTTACCTCGATTGAGGATCTGGACGGCAAGGTCATCGGCGTGAGCCAGGGTGCTACCACACAGGGCCTCATCGAGCAGATGATCAAGGACAACGGCTTTAGCTGCGAGCCCGAGTTTAGGGCCTTTAGCGGCTACCCCATCATCAAGAGTTCGCTCGACGCCGGCAATATCGACGTCTTTGCCATGGACCGCTCCACGCTGGCCGGTTACATGAACGAGACCGTTGAGCTGCTGCAGCCCGAGGTCAAGTTTGGCGAGCAGGGCTACGGCGTGGCGACCAAGAAGGGCTGCGACCTTTCGGCCGTGGTCGATCAGGTGATTTGCGATCGCCTGGCCGACGGCTGGCTCGACCAAGAGGTCAAGACCTGGGGTCTTGTATAGGCGCATCGTCCAAGGAAGGAATCAAATGCTCGAAGGATTATTTGACGCCGACCGTTGGTCGACGACATTTCAAAATATGGGGCCCTTCTGGGAGGGCTTTGGCGTGACGCTACAGGTGGTCGTTGCCGGACTGCTGCTGTCGCTGGTGCTGGGCACGCTGCTGGGCGTGTTCTCTACCACTCGCTCGCGCGTGCTGCGCGCCATAAGCCGCGTGTACGTGGAGTTTTACCAGAACACCCCGTTGCCCGTACAGGTGCTCTTTATGTACATGGCCGGTCCGCAGTTTTTGCAGGCCATAACCGGTGCCGATCAGCCGGTGCGTATCGCGCCGTTCGTGCTGGGCTTCTTGGGCGTGGGCCTGTATCACGCTGCCTACATTTCGGAGGTCATCCGCACTGGTATCGAGGCGGTTCCGCGCGGTCAGATGGAGGCGGCCCAGAGCCAGGGCTTTACCCGTGCGCAGGCCTACTGGTACATCGTGCTGCCCCAGACGTTCAAGATCATTCTGCCGCCGCTGTGTAACCAGGCGCTCAACCTGGTCAAGAACACGTCGGTGCTGGCGCTTGTGGCCGGCGGCGACCTTATGTACCGTTCCGACAACTTTGTGAGCCTGTACGGTTACCTGCAGGGATACATCGTCTGCTGCCTTATGTACTTCATCATCTGCTTTCCGCTCGCCATGCTGGTGCAGTGGCTCGAGCGCCGCTCCAAGGAGCGTCCGCGCGGCGTGAGCCTGGCCGAGCTGGGGCTCGACAACGTAGAGGAGGCCTAGCGCATGGAAATCTTCAACGCGACCAACCTGCTCTACATTTGGGGCGGCTTTGTTAAGACGATCGAGATCTCGGCGCTGTCAATCTTTTTCTCGCTCATCTTTGGCACGGTGCTGGCGCTTGTTAAAAGCTATGCGCCCCGCCCGTTCCGTATTTTGGTGAGTGCCTATATTGAGCTGTTCCGTTGCACGCCGAACCTGCTGTGGATCCTGTTTATCTACTTTACGGTACAGGGTTTGGACATCGTGATTTCGACCATCGCCTTTACGCTGTTTACCAGCGCCGTTATGGCCGAGATTGTGCGCGGCGGCCTCAACTCGATTCCGCGCGGCCAGTTTGAGGCAGCGCAGAGCCAGGGCTTCGGCTTCTTTGCCACCATGCGCTACATCATTCTGCCGCAGACGTTTAAGACGATCATTCCGGCGCTGTTTAGCCAGTGCACGACCGTCATTAAGGACAGCTCGTATCTTTCGGGCATTAACGTGGCCGAGCTCATGTACACGGCAAACGTCGTGATGGCGCATGCGATCGACCTGTCGCAGGTGCTTATGCTCTATGGCCTGGTGTTTGCGATGTACTTTGTGCTCAACTTTGGTATCTCGCTGCTGGTCCGAGCGTATCAACGTCGTATCGTAGCCGCATAGTCCTGCTTCCCCAAGCACGGCACCTTGCCCCTCAATCGTCACTTGCGTACATTTAGTACGCGGCGCTCCTCTTTCGGGGCAATCTGCCGCACTTGGGAAACCAGGACGGTCGTAAGTGACAAAATGGGAATCAGGAATCGCCTATTTTTCATTTGTTAGAAAGGAATCGCGATGAGCGATCTGGAGAATAAGAAGAATCCTGTGGTCATTACCATCGCGCGCGACTTTGGCGCCGAGGGCCACGAGATTGGTCGCATGCTTGCCGACGAGCTGGGGATTCCACTGTATGACAACGAGCTGCTGGTGCGCGCATCGCTGCGTGCGGGCGAGTCACTCGATAAGATGGCCGCCTATGACGAACGTCTGGCCGTGGAGAACATGGCGTTCCTGCCCGACCGTTACGATGCCCGTTCGTACTCGGACAAATTATTCCAAAAGATGAGCCAGGTGATCTTGGACCTGGGCGAGACCGAGAGCTGCATTATCGAAGGCCGCCTGTCCGATTATCTGCTTCGCAACAACCCCAACCACATTGCCGTGTTGGTGACCGCTCCCTTTGAGGACCGCGTCGAGATCGTGCGCAAGAAGCGTGGCCTTAACAAAAAGAAGGGCGCCAAGCTGGTCAAACAGCAGCAGAAGGCGCGCGAGGCGTTCTATAAACGCTACAGTGCCGGCAAATGGAAGATGACGAGCGGTAAAGACATCGTCGTCAACCGCGCCAAGCTGGGCCGCGAGGGTTGCAAAGACGTTATTGCCGCAGCCTACCGCTACAAGGTGGCCCAACTCGAAGGCTAACCGACCAAAACCACCACAAAGGCGCCGCCCCTTTGTGGCGGTCGGTCGACCGACATAGAAAAAGTCCCCGCCGGGCGCGTGCTCGACGGGGACTTTGCCGTTTGGTGGCTAGTGCTGTAGGTGATTACTCGCCCAGCAGGCTCTTGGTGATGGAAGCGGCGGCCTTCTTGCCGGCGCCCATCGCCAGAATGACCGTAGCGGCACCGGTGACGATGTCGCCGCCAGCCCAGATGCGGGGATCGGTGGTCTGGCCGGTCTCCTCGTCGGCGACGATGTAGCCCCACTTGTTGAGCTCCATCTTGCCGCCGATCTTCTTTGCGAAGGGGTTGGCGTTGGTGCCGATAGCCGAGATCGCGACGTCGCAGGGAATCTCCTCGATGGCGCCCTCGATGGGCACCGGGCGACGACGGCCGGACTCGTCAGGCTCGCCGAGCTCCATCTTCTGGACCTTGACGGCGCACACGGAGCCGTCCTCGCCAGCGACAAACTCGAGCGGGGAGACGAGCGGCAGAACCTCGACGCCCTCGGCCTTAGCATGGTGCAGCTCGGCGCGACGGCAGGGCATCTCGTCCTCGGTACGACGGTAGGCGATGATGGCGTGGCCTGCCCAGGCCGAGGGCGTCGCCCAGACGCTTGGCGGTACGGACGGCGTCCATAGCCACGTTGCCGCCACCAAAGACGACGACGTTCTTGCCGTGCTTGGTGGGGGTGTCGTACTCGGGGAACTTGTTGGCCTTCATCAGGTTCACGCGGGTGAGGTACTCGTTCGCGAAGAAGACGTTGGGCAGGTTCTCGCCGGGGACGTTGAGGAACTTGGGCAGGCCAGCGCCGGTCGCCACGTAGATGGCGTCGAAGCCCTGCTCGAACAGCTCCTCGGCCGTGGCCATGTTGCCCACGACGGAGTTGTACTCAAACTTGACGCCCATGTCCTCCAGGCCGTCAATCTCGCGCTTGACGACCGCCTTGGGCAGACGGAACTCGGGGATGCCGTAGACCAGCACGCCGCCGCCGGTGAAGAAGGCCTCGAAGACGGTAACGTCAAAGCCGTTACGGGCGAGCTCGCCGGCGCAGGTGATGCCGGACGGGCCGGAGCCGACGACGGCGACCTTCTTGCCGTTCTTGGGGGCCATCTTGGGCGTGGAGGCGAGCTCGGGGCGATCACCCAGGAAGCGCTCGAGCTGGCCGATGGCCACGGGCTCGGACTTCTTACCACGGATGCACTTGCCCTCGCACTGGTTCTCCTGCGGGCAGACGCGGCCGCAGATGGCGGGAAGCATGGAGTCCTCGCGGATGGTATCGAGAGCGCCGCCGAAGTCCTTCGCGCGGATCTGCTCGATAAAGCGGGGAATGTTGATGTTGACGGGGCAGCCCTCAACACAGAGCGGCTTCTTGCAGTTGAGGCAGCGCTCAGCCTCGGCCAGCGCCATCTCCTCGGTGAAGCCCTTGTCGACGGGGCGGAAGTCGCAGGCGCGCTCGGCAGCCGGCTCCTCGTTATCGGGGGTGCGGGGCGACTTCATATCGGCAACGAAACGACCGTTAACTAGTGGCATGCGCAGCTCTTTTCCTCATAGGCCTTGAGGGACTCGCCCTCTTCGGAACGGTAAGCGGCCTGGCGGGCACGAAGGTCATCCCAGTCGACCAGGGTGGCATCGAAGTCGGGGCCGTCGACGCAAGCGAACTTGGTCACGCCGCCCACCTCGACGCGGCAGCAGCCGCACATGCCGGTGCCGTCAACCATGATGGGGTTGAGGGACGCGGTGATGGGGGTGTCGTACTTCTGGGCGGTGAGGGTCGAGAACTTCATCATCGGAACGGGGCCGACGCAGAAGACCTGGCTCACGGCCTTGTCCTGCAGCAGGCGCTCCAGCGGAGCGGTGACAACGCCCTGCTCGCCGTAGGAGCCGTCGTCAGTGGTGATGTGGATGTGGTCCTCGTCGAGGAGCTCGCGGAACTGGTCCTCCATGAGCAGGAGGTCCTTGGTGCGGGCGCCCATGATGGCGTGAACCTCGTGACCGGTCTCGACCAGGTGCTTGGCGACCGGGAAGGCAATTGCCAGACCGACGCCGCCGCCAATGACGGCGCAGGGGCCCTCGGCCATCTCGGTGGGAACGCCCAGCGGGCCCACGACGTCGCGCAGCGACTCGCCGGCCTCGTAGGTGGACAGCATCTCGGTAGTCTTGCCGATCACCATGAAGATGAACTCGACCCAGCCCTCGTCACCGTTCCAGCCGGCCAGGGTAAACGGGACGCGCTCGCCCGTCTCGTTGGCGCGAACCATGAGGAACTGTCCAGCGTGCGCATGCTTGGCGATTGCAGGCGCCTCGATGCGGAACTTGAACACCTTCTCCGAGAACTGCGTCTTCTCCAGGATCTTATACATAGAACCCCTCTCTTGTTAGGGCCGCCGAACCGTGCCTCCACGGAAATGGACGGTAGCCCGAATAAAACCGTACGCGCACAGGCGTTGTGCAGACATACGGTGCAAATTATACCCTCATGGACATGCTGTTTACGTGTATCTTTGGCAGGCGGGAGCAGGGTTTATCCACTTTGGCCTGCCAAATAGGGACAGGTTTATTTTGGCAAGTTTTATCAGGCAAAACGGCAAAGGGGGCCGGCCTCAGGTTGTGATGAGGCCGGCCCCCTTTGGGGCGCTATGTGTGTATGGCAGTGCGGGGTTTATTGCGATGCGGCCACTGGGGCGTTTTCGTAGATAAAACCTGCCAAAATAAACATCCCTTTTTGGTAGGTTTTAGTGCTTGCCGTTGGCGGAAGCGGCGCCGTTTACGTGATCGCGGGCGTAGATTACGCCGTGGACGATGGCCAGACCGGCGGCGTCTGCGGCGCGGGCGCAGGTGTCCTGGAAGTCCTCGGCCTCGCGGGCGCGCAGCTGCTTGAGCACATAGTCTGCCACGGCCATCTTGCCGGGAGGGTTGCCAATGCCGGTGCGGATGCGACTAAAGTCGCGGCTGCCCATCTTGTCGATGATGGAGCGCAGGCCGTTATGGCCAGCATGGCCGCCGCCCACCTTAACACGCACGTCGCCGGCGGGAATATCGAGCTCGTCGTGGATTACGAGTAGCTCCTCGGCCTTGATTTTGTATTCGCGGCAAAGCTTGGAGATGGGGCCACCCGAGGTATTCATGTACGACTGCGGCTTGACCAGCACGATCTGGCGCTTGCCGCCCTCTTCCTCGGCATCGTTGATATTGATGAGCGCGACCTCGGCGCCTGCTTGGTTTTTCCAGTACGTGACGCCGGCCTGACGGGCCAGCTCGTCGATCGCCTTAAAACCGGCGTTGTGGCGGGTCTCGGCATACTCATCGCCAGGGTTGCCAAGTCCGGCAACCATGCGAATCTTAAGCGGCTGTGCAGCTGCCATGTTCATCCTTTCGTTACACAAAAGTTCAATCAACGACAAAGGCTACCACGCCCGCCGAAGG
>CABUAL010000003.1 GCA_902489515.1 uncultured Collinsella sp.
TCGATATGAAAGACCAGGTTGCCGGCAAGCGTCACGAGCAGCGAATGGTCGATGAGCTCGACCTCGCCCGTCGCAAACACGCGCGGCCAGGCCTGCTGCATATAGGCGCGCAGGTCGGCAAACGCCTGCCAGTCCACCGTCTGGGCATCCATGCTCGAAATCGTCGGAAACGACAGCACGCGGCCCAGGCGCTCGCACGCGCCGACCTCGTCGATATCGGCAAAATCATCCTCGTGCGCAAAGAAGCGCCAAACCTCGGCCATGCCTTCCTCCAAAAACAGCGTGGCAAAGAGGCGGTCCCTTTGCCACGTTCGCTTGCATTATTTATCGTTGAGATAACGCGAGAGGAACTCGCGGGTGCGCTGGTGCTTGGGATTGCCAAAGAGCTCAGCCGGCGCGGCGTCCTCGAGCACCACGCCCTGGTCCATAAAGACCACGCGGTCGGACACGGTGCGCGCGAAGGCCATCTCGTGGGTAACGACGACCATGGTCATGCCGTCGGCGGCGAGCTTGCGCATAACGTCGAGCACCTCGCCCACGATCTCGGGATCGAGCGCAGAGGTAGGCTCGTCAAACAGCATGATCTGCGGGTTCATGCACAGGGCGCGCGCGATGGCCACGCGCTGCTTTTGGCCACCGGACAGGCGACCCACGGCGGCGTGCGCGAACTTTTCGAGCCCCACGCTCGTCAGATGCTCCATCGCGACCTTCTCGGCCTCGGCCTTGCTCATCTTTTTGAGCGTGACGGGCGCGAGCGTGCAGTTGTCGAGCACGTCCATGTTGTTGAACAGGTTGAAGCCCTGGAACACCATGCCGATGTCCTCGCGCAGCTTGTTGATGTTGCAGCGCTCGGCCGTGAGATCCTGACCGTGGAACCAGATGTGGCCCGCGTCCGGGGTCTCGAGCAGGTTGAGGCAGCGCAGGAAGGTCGACTTGCCCGAGCCCGAGGCGCCGATAATGGTGACGACCTCGCCGGGGTTAACGGACAGGTCGATACCCTTGAGTACCTCGAGTGAGCCAAAGCTCTTGCGCAGGCCCTCGACGCGGATAAGCGGCTCTTGGTTTTGCACGGCTGCCGCAGTGCCGGTAGTGGCGGTATCTGCCATGATGATTCTCCTCGTCTTAAGCCTAGTTAGAGCTGGGCAGCGTGGCAGGGGCCTCGGCGCCCAGCTTTTTGCCAAAGGCTTCGAGCAGGCGGCTCGCCACGAGTGTCAGGATCAGGTAGACCACGAGCGCCACGCAGTAGACCTCCATCTGGCGGTAGTACACGCCGGCGACCGTGGTAGTAGCGTACATAAGGTCGAACACGCCGATGACCGAGAGCACCGACGAATCCTTGATGTTGATGATGAGCTCGTTGGTGAGCGCCGGAATAGCGTTTTTAATACCCTGGGGGAACACAACCTTGCGCATAGCCTGCCACTGCGAAAGACCCAGCGAACGCGCCGCCTCGGCCTGACCGGGGTCGATGGACTCGATGCCGCCGCGCAGGACCTCCATCATGTAGGCGGTAGAGTTGAGCGAGATGGTGACGAGGCCGGCGGTGAAGGTACTCCAAATCTGGTTGGCCTGGGCGGTCTCGAAGCCCATGCCACGCAAAACGGTGAAGCCCGCGTAATAGATGAGCAGGCCCTGGACCATCATGGGCGTGCCGCGCACGATGGTGGAGTAGATGGTCGCAAAGCCGCGGCCGATACTCTTAAAGAAGCGCACCAGGTCGTTGTCCACGCGATCGAAGGTCTGAATTCGCAAGAACACAAAGAGCAGCGCCAGGAAGAATGCGATGACGGTGCCGAAGGTCGCAAGCGCGATGGTGATCTCGATACCGCGAATGAAGAAGTCCCCGCTCTTGTAGGTCATGTAGACCAGGCTCGACAAAAAGTCGCTGGGGTTGGAATCCGAGACAATGCTCACCTGCACCAGGTCGATAAACGACATGACGCAGCGGTCCACGAAAAAGATCGCCGCGATGGCGACCACGACGTAGCTGCCCAGGCATGCTCCACGACGGAAACGCTCGGATGCGAACGGCGACTTTTCGCGATAGTCGCTCCAGTGCATAAGCTTGGTGACCAGCGCCGCCGCCGACACGACGAGCCACGCCCACAGGATCGCCCAAAGGCAATCTTGGAACACGCCCGTGGGGGCCAAGAAGCTCAGCGGCGTGGGGTTGCGCTGGCTAAACGCCAGGCCGAGCGCCGCGATAACGCTCGTGCCCAGGTATACATAACGGTGGTCGGCCTTGATAAAGGAGGCCAGGCGATTGATGGTTTTCATGCTGCCTCCCTATGCCGGCTGACGGTCGAGGCACGCGTCCCACATTTGGTCGCGCTCCTCTTGGCTAATGCCCTTGAGTGCCTTGTCGATGAGCTTAAGCAGCTTGTCCGAGCCCTTGCGGCAGCCGACGTTTGCCGTGACCTCCTGCTTAAAGCCCTCGCCCTCGGCAAATTGAATCGGCACGATACCCGGGTTTTGGGCCATATAGCCCTTCTCGTTCTCAGTGTTGTAGGTCACGGCGTCGCAGGTGCCCTGCAGCAGGTTCGAAAACACCGTGGGGACCGAATCGACCGGGTTCTTGTGGACAACGCCCGGAATCTCGTCGATGACGGTATCGAGCATGGTGTCCTTTTGGCCGAGTACCGTGGCACCGCTAAAGTCGCTGAGCTTGGTCGCATTCTGGTAGGGGGAACCCTCTTTTACGAACAGGCCAAAGTAACCGATAAAGTACGGGTCGGAAAAGCCGACGGACTCCTCGCGCTCGGGCGTGGCGCTCATACCGGCGATGATGAGGTCGATTTGGCCGTTGTTGAGCGAATCGATAAGACCCGAGAAGCTCTGCTTGACGGCAACGGGCTCGCCGCCGAGGGCCTTGCAGACGATCTTGGCGATCTGCACGTCGTAGCCATCGGCATAGGCGCCCTGCACGTTGTCGATGGGAATGGCGTACTCGCTGGCTTCGGAAACCTGCCAGTTGTACGGGGCGTAGGCTGCCTCCATGCCGATGCGGATCTTGTCCTTGCCGATCACGGAATCGGACAGGTCATCGCGACCGCCGCCCGTCGTGGGCTGAACTACTTCCAGCGTGGAGGGGCGCTGGCAACCGGCAAGTGCGCCGGCGACGACAGTAGCGCTCGCAGCGAGAGCGCCACCCAAAAAGATGCGACGGCTGCATACCGGCTGTGGATGCGCGTCGCGTTGATGGGGAGAATGCATAATCTGCCTTCCCTGTTGAATCGTATGCTGACGACTTAACAGGATATACGCCAGCAACCAGCAGCGCAGCACAAGCTCGAAAAATTAATAGACACACGGTAATCATTGGGGACGCCGATGTTTTGGCAATGCCGGCGAGCGACGTCCAGAGCGAACAAGTGGCATGAAAAGGGCAAGGCATGACCAGAAGGTCTATGCCTTGCCTTTTGAATGACAACTTGTCGCTCTGGACGACGCGCAGCATCGACCGAGCGGCGGAACCTCTAGAGCAAGGTAACGCTAAAGCTGCGAACATCCGTCTCGCCCGGCGCCAGCGTAATGGTGTTGACCTTGTGCTCAAAAACATCGTCCTCGGTGTCCATGGTGGTATGACCGGTCCAGGGCTCGAGCGCCACAAACGGAGCGTCGTTGGCGGCAGACCACACGCCAATGTACTTAAAGCCCTCAAAGTCGATCTTGACGCCGTGGCCCGACTTGCGGCCGCGCAGTGTGAGCGTGGAGCCCGGAGTATCGGTGAACATGATGGCATCGTTATCGAAGCTGCGGTGCGTGATGGGCAGCACGTCCGAGTTATCGGGAGCCTTGTAGCCACCCTCGAACGTCATAAGACCGTCGGGCGTGATGATGGGAGCCTCGTTGGTCCAAGCCTCGGTAAACGCCAACTCGTAATCCTCGAACGCCTCGTCCTCGGCACCGGGGGCCGGTACGTTAAATGCGGGGTGGCCGCCCACCGAGAACGGCAGGTCCACGTCGCCGGTGTTGGTGACGGCGAAGGTCTGCGTGAGGGTGGCGTCGCCGGTCAAGGCATAGGTCATGTTGAGCTTAAAGTGGAACGGGAACGCCTTGAGCGACTCGGGCGTATCGGTGATCTCGTACGTTACCGAGGAGCCGTCCTCCGAAACCTCGACCAGCTTGTGCTCGACAATGCGCGCGAGTCCGTGGCGCGGCATCTCGCAGGTGCCGGCCGCAGACGTTGCCGTGTTGTTGCGCAGCGAGCCCACAATGGGGAACAGGATGGGCGCGTGCTTGCCCCAAAAGGCGGGGTCGCCCTGCCACAGATACTCGTTGCCGTTGAGGGCAAGGCTCGTGAGCTGGGCGCCCATGGAATCGATGGCCGCGGTGAGGCCGCCGCGCTTGATGGTAGTGACGGTAGACATGCTACTTCCTCCAAAAGTAAACAATAGTGTCGAGGGCTATTGTCCCACTCTTGGCGGCGGGACGGGACGGCAGGCGATTATTGAGTAGCCATAGCGGAATGAGCGGCGAGCGCCTACTGGGTATCTACGTAAAGGTCGAACCCACCCTGCGGTGTGGTGTCGACCGTGTCGGGCGCCTGTGAGTTAAAGTTCACGGGGACCATGCGCTTTGAGGCACGGAAGCGCGTGCCGTCGGTGGCGACGGGCGGTTCATCGACGGTGAGCTCGTAGCCGCCGGGCTTGAGCTCGATGCCGTCACCAGCGGAATTGACGTATTGATACTCGTCAATCGTCTGCCCTTTGAGCGTGCGCCCCACGATGTGGATGAGCATTTGGCTGTCGCCGCGCGCGGTGTCCCACGTCGCGCCGTCCTTGACCTCGACCGACACATGTACCGAGCGCGTACGACCGAGCGATTGCTCGACAGACATCTCGACCTTGGCGGCGTCTTTTCGCTGTTGTTCGACATGGCTCCAGACGTTTCCAATTGCCGAGCATGCGATAACGCCGGCCATAAAGGCAATAAGGATGGGGCCGAGCGGCGAGCGACGTCCTGCATCTTCCTCGCGAGACAGATTGGGGCGACGTGTGGGTGCGGGCGCCTGAGCGCCCTGCGAGGGCACGTCGAGAATGCTGAAGGATGCCGTGCTGTCGGGATCGATGGTGTGACGCGGCTGTGGGGTCTTTGCCGGCGAGATGGACATGTCGGCTGGCTCGCCGAGCGTGGCCGTAGCGTCGGCCTTGGCCTCGTCTGCCTCGGCCTGGGCCCAAGCTTGTTCGAAGGTCAGGGGCTCGACGGGGTCGAGGGCGGCGTCCGAGTCGGCGGCGACGTCGTTGCCGGTCTCGTCCTCGTCGCTCGACATGTCACGCGGCGTGGGCTCGTCCCACTCCTCGTCCGGAGCCTCGCCCTCGCTATACCACCATTCAAAGTTATCGATATCCATACGGGGCGCCCCTTAGGCCTCGCAAATAAACACTCGCTAGTTTTATACCCCCAGACGACACCGAAGCTCACCCGCGCCGGACACAAAAACCGTCACAACATTCGACGCTTTTCCTCGATTTCGAGATTTTCATCGAATGTTGTGATGGTTTGGGCGACTGGCCGGCAGCGCAATGTGACAAAGGGACTGCCCCTTTGTCACATTCTGTTAGAGTTGCAGGGATTGAATCCCGCTTATCAATGCGACATTGGAGTGACAACCTTGATCGCCGCAACCACGCCTAAAAGTAAGTCAACCGCCGCCGCGCTCTCCCCTGCGCGCACCAAGCTCTGCCTGGCGCTGCTCGTGCTGTTGGGATTCTCGCTCGGCTGCTCCGAGTTCGTGGTCATCGGCATCGAAAGCGACCTGGCGACGGAACTCGGCGTATCACTTGCCACTGCGGGCCAGCTCATCAGCGTGTTCGCGCTGGTCTACGCCATCGCGACGCCGGTGCTTGCGCTCAGCACGGGGCGATTCCGCCGCTACCAGCTGCTCGTGTGCTACAGCATCGTCTTTGTGCTTGGCAATTTGTTTATGGCACTGGCGCCCAACTTCCAGGTGCTCTTTATCTCGCGCATTGTCCTGGGCTCTGTCTCGGGTGCGCTGCTCGCCGTGGGCGTGACGTACATCCCTGAGCTTCTGTCCCCGCAGCAAACTTCGCTTGCCATCTCGGTAGTATATGGTGCGTTTTCCGTGGCGATGGTCTTTGTGACCTCGATCGGTAAGTTTGTGGCCGACACGCTCGACTGGCACGTTGCCATGTACGGCGCGCTGACCTTTGCCGTTTTGATCTGCGGAGCGCTCGTGGCGTTTATGCCGCGCGCTGGGCAAACCGACGAGCCCGCCACCTTTCGCGAGCAGGCGAGTCTGCTGCGCGAGCCGAGTATCATCACCGGCATGCTTATCTTTTTGTTTGGCGTGGGCTCGGTCTATGTGTTCTACGGCTACGTGACGCCTTATCTTGAGCAGGTGCTGGGCATGGGCACGGTCGAAGCCAGTACCACGCTTATGGCCTACGGCGTGTTCTGCCTGATCTCGAACATCCTGGGCGGATGGATCGATGCGCGCTTTGGCATGAAGGCGCTGCTTGTGACGTTTGTGCTGCAGGCGGCGGCATTGTTTGGGCTGTTTGCCGCAGGCGCTGCCATGCCGCTCGCACTTGTCTTTGTCTTTAGCCTGGCGATGCTCATGTACCTGTTCTCGGTGTCGTGCATCACGCACTTTATGGACGTGGCTCGCAGCCGCCATCCCAAATCGATGGTGCTCGCGAGCTCGGTAGAACCCATGGCGTTTAACGTCGGCATCTCGTTTGGCACCGCAGTGGGCGGCGCCGTGGTAAGCGGAGTTGGCATTGCATATGTAGGCGCGGTCGGTGCCGTGTTCTCGCTTGTGGCCTGGGCGCTCACGCTGGTGACGATTAAGTTGGCTCGCTGGGAGCGCCGTCGTCAATCAGCACAGCCCCGGATGCAGGCATAGGGGCGAACATAGCCCAAGGTGGCGAGCAACCGGTGAAAACCGTCCCATACGAGTAGTGTTTATCCGCCTGCAAGCTCCAGTAGTGCAATTTCGGGTACTTCAGATACACACTTTTCTACTATTTCGTGTATTCCAAGTACATGAAATCGTACTAAACTATGTATCTGAAGTACACGAAATTGGAAAGGCGGCCCCATGCGCAGATCAATCGAATCCGTTATCGAATCATGGGCGACAAAGGACGCGTCGCGCCCCCTCCTCATCCGTGGTGCGCGACGCGTAGGCAAAACGTACGTTGCCGAGGAAATCGGCAGACGGATCGCCGGCGATGCGTTTGTCAAACTCGACTTTCAGACCGATCTTGAGCTGATCGCTCCGCTGTTCGACTGTCCCACCGACGACGTTGACGCCATCGTGGCGCGAATCTCAGACTATAAACGCACCCCCATTCGCAAAGAAACCGCCTTCATCCTGTTTGACGAGGTGCAGCTCTGCGAACGGGCGCTCAACTCGCTTCGCTTTTTTTCGGGTTCGGGCTGGCGCATATGCGCGACCGGCAGTCAGCTCGGCGTCGCCACGCGCAAGCGCAAGTTGCCTTTTCCCAGCGGCGTTCGTCAAGAGACCATGCATCCTATGTCGTTCGAGGAGTTTCTCTGGGCGCTCGACGAGGAGCAGATGGTCAATGCCATTCGTACCCACGCCGGCACGCTCGAGACCTACGCCGTGCACCAAGCCGCGCTCAGCCTGTTTCATCGATACCAGATCGTGGGCGGCATGCCCGCCGCCGTCAACGCATATCGCAAGACGTTATCCATCGAGGATGCGCGCGTCGAGCAGCGCGAAATCGACGAGACCTACACCGCCGATATGACCGACCCCGAAAACGGGATCAGCGGCGTGGCAGCGCGCAAGGTCTGGCGCTCCATTCCATCCCAGCTGCTACGATCCTCAACCAAGAAATTCAAGTACTCCGAGGTCGAACGCGGAGGCCGACGCGCAAAGCTCATCGAGCCACTCGACTGGCTCGAGGGCGCCGGCATCATATCGGTCAACAACCTGACCGAAGGCATCGAACCTCCCCTCGTCCCCTTCGACGACGAAGACGGGAGCTTCTTTAAAGTCTATCTTCTCGATACGGGCCTCATGTTCTACAAACTCGGTATCAACCCGCGACTCTGGCTCGACCTCAAAGAGGATTCCGCCATTGCGCTGTCTTCCGACTTTCGAGGTGCCTTGGCGGAGAACTCGGTCATGCAGGCATTTTCGGGCAATGGTTTGCAGACGTATTACTGGATGCCACCGTCGTCTTGGAAGACGAACGGCGAGCTCGATTTTCTACTTCAGACCGACCGTATGGAGATCGTTCCCGTCGAGGTAAAATCCGCACGCAACGTGCGCGCGAGAACCCTCGGGTCGTTTATGGAAAAAGCCCGGTCGCCGTATGCCTACATATTGTCCGAGAACAATTTTGCCCGCAGCGAAACCGAGGACGGGTGCGAGCTACGCCACCTCCCCTTGTACGCAGCGGGCTTTATCGGAGCAAACTGCCTCAAGGCCAGTCTGTAAACCCCGCGCAACCGCCCGGAAAGGAAACCGCTCATGCAACGCATTCTTTTTATCTGCCACGGGAATATCTGTCGCTCGACGATGGCTGAGTCCGTGTTTACCGAGCTGGTGCGCCGCGCTGGACGCGAGGCGGAGTTTGTCATCGATTCCGCAGCGACCTCAACTGAGGAGATCGGCAACCCGCCGCATCATGGCACGGTCGCCAAGCTACGCGAAGTCGGGATTCCCGTCGTTGCGCACCGTGCCCGTCAGGTGCGTCGCGCGGAGTATGGCGACTGGGACCACATTGTCTATATGGACGACGAGAACGCCCGCGGCCTGTACCGAATTTTTGGGAAGGACCCCGATGGCAAGATCTCGCGCCTGCTCGATTGGACCGATCGCCCCGGCGACGTGGCCGACCCCTGGTACACCGGCAATTTCAACGCCACCTACCGCGATGTACTCGCCGGTTGCACCGCTATGCTCGAGCAGCTGTAGGCGCTCGGGCGGCGCGGGCACACGGGCCACGCCATCGGCATAAAACGAGCGTGGATTTTGAGCGTTCGAGTGCGCTCTAAACGGGAGAAAATCCACGCTCGTTATCTCGGTGGGAGAAAATCAACGCTCATGAATGTGACAAAGGGACTGCCCCTTTGTCACATCCGGGACTAGCCCTAGACCGGCTTGACCTCCAGCTTTATCCCCTCGGCGCAGGAGTCGCCCAAAACATCCGAAAGGGCCCAGGTCGCATATAGCGGCAAATAGAGAACCGCTCCGTTGCGCTCAACGTTGCCTCTCGAGAAAACAATCCCGAGCCTTACGCCATATTCAGCCGTATCAAGCACATGACCGAGCGCAGCGTGCGCGTGGTAATAGGAGCCCGATTTAACCTCGATCGGAACAGCCGTCCCATCCGGTCCATCGACCACAAAGTCCACTTCACCGCGCTTTTTTGTCTGATAGTAGTAAAGCTGGCGATTTTGGGCAGCCAGCTGCTGGGCCACCACGTTTTCGTAAATGCCGCCCAGGTTGGGCTCCTTGCTATCAAGATACGTCGCTTGGGCGACTCCAACGGGGTAGCGCGCCATCAACATGCCCGTATCCGATTGATATAGCTTGAACTGCGATGGCCGTGCCGTCTTGAGCAGGGGCGATTTTGGCTCGGTTACGATATCGGCTTTGAGAGCAACGCCGGCATCGACAAGCCATACAAAATCTCGCTGATACTTCTCGTAGTGAGCCTTGGGGTCAATGGAATTGAGCACGAAGCGCTTGTTTTCGCCCTCGAGCATAATAGGGAGCTGATCGTAGATGCTCTGCACCTGCAGGGCTCGCCCGCTGACGAACAGAGGCAAGGTCGCCCTGCGTGTCAAGGAAACGCTGCACGACCTCCGGCATTCCGCCGACAACGGTATAGGTCCTGAAGTTTGCCATCATCGCGTCATGAATGTAATCAGGAATGGGCCTCTCGCTGATACACGCGTCACGTATCGTTTGACGAGCCCCCTCGCTCACCCCGATTGCCCAGCAAAACTCCTCAAAATCGAGCGGGAACATCCTAAGCTCGTGGACATACCCCACGGGATAGGACCTGACGCCCTTGAACTGGGTCCCGAGCATTGACCCCGAAAACGCCCAACGGCACCTCCCGTCCTCAACAAGGAACTTTGCCATCGTCATGATGTCGGGGGCCTCTTGGACCTCATCGATAAACACGAGCGTTTTGCCTGGTGCAATCGACTTTCCCGAAAGAAGCGTCACCCTGCTGATGAAATCATCGGCATTCCGCGCCTCGAGAAGAGCATCTTTTGCCTGGCGATTTTCCATGAGGTTAAGCTCGATGTAGGTTGCATGGTTGGCTTTGCCAAATGCGCGAATCGAATAGCTTTTGCCAATCTGGCGAGAACCCGTAATGAACAAGGCCTTTTGCTCGGAAGACTTCAACCAACGCTCCAGCTCTGCCGCTATTTTCCTGCGCAGCATAGGCTCTCTCCTCAGTGTCATCAAATGAAATGCAAAGTTTTATGCGCTTAATTATCGATGAAATGTAGGATTTTTAGAACCTAAAATCGGATGAAATGCAGAGATTTAGGATTATAAGCAAAAAGAAGGGGCAGCCCCGGCGAATGTGACAAAGGGACTGTCCCTTTGTCACATTGCGCTCGACTACTCGTCGACGATCTCGGCAAGCCAGACGTTCAGCGTATCGACCTCGGGGCAGCAGAACTTTGCCGTACCGGGCTCGTTGCCAGGCACGGTTCCGCCATAGCGCAGGATATCGATATAGGGAAAGCCCACATGGCAGGCCATGGCACACATCTTGCCGCGGTCTCGGTCGAAGTCAAAAACGTCGCCCGGCTTGTGACCATGGTGGCAGCGGCACGCACCCAGCTGGTCCACGCAGCTCACGCGGATGCGCGGACGCTTGCCCCGCGGCGCGCCGAGCGGCTTGTTCTCGCCCGCAGGCTTGGCGCCGCCCTCGCCAGCATTACTCATGGTCAATCACATCCAGGCAGGCCTCGATGGGAAGGCCAGCCGACTTGTCCTCTTGGTCGGCATTGCGCTCGATAAGCTCAGCCACCACGCGCATGGCATCGGACGTCGCGCGCTGCAGGCTCCAACCGGCCATAACGCGGCCGACGAGCACCGCCGAGAACGTGTCGCCCGTGCCCGGGAAATAGACCGGAATGAGCTCAAAGGGAATCGTGAAGTACTCCCCCGCCACATGGTCGTAACCGATAACCGCGTTCGTGCCATTGACCACGGCGCTCGTAATGACCACCGACTTGGCACCCAGCTCGCGCACGGCGTCCACAAGGGCGCGGGCCTCGTCGGGCGTGAGTTGCTCGGCGATAGGCGTATCGGTGAGCAGGCATGCCTCGGTATAGTTGGGCACCGCGTAGTCTGCGCACTCCAGCAGATGCCGCATAAGGCCAATCGTGGACTCGGGCACGCCCGCATAGAGCTTGCCGTTGTCGCCCATGATGGGATCGACGAACACCTTGGTGCCCTTTTGCGCGCGGCGGTGGCAAAAGTCCGAGATGATACGCGTCTCTTCCTCGGTCACGATAAAGCCGGTCGAGATGGCGTCGAACTCAAAGCCGAGCTCCTCCCAGATAGCGAGGCTTTGACGCACGTACTCGGTGGTGTCGTGGATGTAGAACTTGGGGTAGTTGAGCGTATCGGAAACGAGCGCCGTCGGCAGGTTATGGATACGGTAGCCCATGTGCGACAGCACCGGCAGCATGGCGGAAAGCGCGACCTTGCCGTAGCCGCACATATCGTTGATCAGCAGCAGCTGAGTGTTCTTCATGAGAGTCCCCCCTTAGTTCGGGCGCGGCACAGCAGCGCCACAGTGCGACTAAGTGTAGCGCAGGGGACGTTGTGAGCGGAGTCGAGCAGCGCGAAGGGTAAATTGTTGCGGAAAGGTTACGGAAAATGATCCCTTTTCCTCCGTCCCCAAGGGATCACATGCACCAAAGCGGATCGTGGCGGAATCACAGATTGCCGCTTAGGAACGCTTGCAGCGTCGAGCCGTTACGCGGTTTGGTAAAACCGCGTAACCACTAGTTTGGTACCTTGACATTCATTTCTCATGCTCCTAGATTGGTTAGGCACAAAACAATTCCACTACCTAACTAAAGAAAGGAGCAACACTAATTCATGTGCGATGAACTTCTTAACCTTTGTTCGCACGAGCCCGGCGGCGACCCGCCACAGCCGGCGGATGTACCCGAAGCGGTTAGCTCGGAAGACAAGCTTGCCAAGCGCATCCTGAGCGGCCTGGGTTTTTGCGGCCATTACATGCATTTTCATGGCGGAGGCGTGTCCGGCAAGGCGCCCATCATTTGCCTGCTGGCCAAGCAGCCCGGCGGCGAGATGTCGCAGCAGGAACTCGGCATGCACTTTGACCTCAAGCCGGGGTCGCTTTCCGAGATCCTGTCCAAGCTCGAGGTCAACGGCCTCATTGAGCGCAGCCGTAACCCCAAAGATCGACGGCAACTCACCATTCGCCTGACCGAAACCGGCCGAGAAAACGCCCGCATCGACCAGGCGGCCCGCATCCGCTTTAGAGAGCGGGCCTTTAGTGCCCTCACCCACGACGAGCGCGAAGACCTCGCCGAAATGCTCGATAAAATCCGTGTAACCTGGGAGGAACTGGATGATTAAAACCCTCATGGGCAGCATCCGCGACTATATGAAAGTCACCGTTGCCACGCCGCTGCTCGTGCTTGGCGAGGTGCTCTGCGAAATGCTGATTCCATTTATCACCGCCAACCTGATCGACGCCATCAAAGACGGCGCCACCGTAGCCGAGATGCTTCCCACCGCAGGCTTTTTGGTGCTCATCGCGCTGACGTCGCTTGCTTTTGGCGCCGCTGCCGGCGTCACCTGCAGCCATGCGAGTTGCGGCTTTGCCAAGAACCTGCGTCACGACCTGTTCTACAAGATCCAGACGTTCAGCTTTGCCAACATCGATGAGTTCTCGAGCTCCTCGCTCGTCACGCGTCTGACCACTGACATCAACAACGTTCAACAGGCCTTTATGATGATCATCCGTATCGCCGTGCGCGCGCCGCTGGTCTTGATCTTCGCCTTTACCATGGCATTTATCATGGGCGGCAGCGTCGCCATGGTCTACCTGGTCATCATTCCGCTGCTGGGCTTTGGACTGTTCTTTATCATCTTTAAGGTACGCCCCATCTTCTCGCGCGTGTTCCACAAGTACGACGCCCTTAACGAGTCCGTCGAGGAAAACGTCACCGGCATGCGCGTGGTCAAGAGCTACGTGCGCGAAGACTTTGAGAAGGATAAGTTCGCCACCGCCGCGCACGACGTCCAGATGGACTTCACCCGCGCCGAGAAGCTGCTCGCCTTTAACAACCCCATGATGAACATCTGCGTCAACGGCGCATTTGTCATCATCATCTACCTGGGATCCAAGCTCATCATCACGAGCCAGGGCACGCTGTTCGACGTGGGCCAGCTCTCCTCGATCTTTACCTATGGCTTCGCGATCCTCATGAGCCTGATGCAGCTGTCGATGATCTTTGTCATGGTGACCATGGCCGACGAATCGGCGCACCGCATTACCGAGGTGCTGGCCGCCGAGCCCACGATCGCCGATCCCGCCGAGCCCGTGCTCGAGGTTGCCGACGGTTCCATCGACTTTGACCACGTGAGCTTTAAGTATTCCGCGCATGCGAAGCGCCAGGCGCTCGACGATATCGACCTGCACATTAAGAGCGGCGAGACCATCGGTATCGTCGGCGGTACCGGCTCGGCCAAGTCCACGCTTGTAAACCTCATCGCCCGTCTGTACGACGCCACCGAAGGCACCGTGCGCGTGGGCGGCATGGACGTACGCGACTACGACCTGGACGCGCTGCGCCACCAAGTGGCCATGGTGCTGCAGAAAAACGTGCTGTTTAGCGGCACCATTGCCGAGAACCTGCGCTGGGGCGACCCGAACGCCACCGACGAGGAAGTCCGCGAGGCGGCACATCTGGCCTGCGCCGACGAGTTTGTCGATGGCTTCCCCAAGGGCTATGACACCTGGATCGAACAGGGCGGCTCCAATGTTTCCGGCGGTCAGAAGCAGCGCCTGTGCATTGCGCGTGCCCTGCTGCGTCGCCCCAAGATCTTAATCCTGGACGACTCCACCAGCGCTGTCGACACCAAGACCGACGCCAAGATTCGCGCAGGGTTGGCAAGCTATCTGCCCAACACGACCAAGCTCATCATCGCCCAGCGCATCAGCTCCGTGCAGGACGCAGACCGCATCATCGTCATGGAGGGTGGCCGTATCGCGCAGATCGGCAACCATGACGAGCTGCTCAAGACGAGCGAGATCTACCGCGAGACCTTTACCTCGCAAAACAAGATGTCTGCCGAGGGCGAAGGGGCCGTCGAGGCCGACACCGAGGCATCCGCAACACAAGCTCAGACCCAGGAAGGAGGCGAGGCACATGAGTAAGGCAACGACCGCCGAGCGCGCGCTCAACCGCAAGGGTGGCACCATGTCGCGCCTCATCAAGACGCTCTTTGGCTTCTACCCCGTGCTTTTGCCCCTCGTCGTCGTCGGCGTGGTGCTCTGCGCCATCATCAACTCCATCGGCGCGACCTTCCTTCAGAGCGCTCTGCAGATTATTAGCGAATCGTGGCAGTCGGGCGATTGGGAAGCCGCACAGCCCAAGATCGCACAGCTCGTGACCACCCTCGCCTGCATCTACGGCGTCGGCATCCTGTCTTCGCTCTTCTGGAACCGCGCCATGGCCATCGTCACGCAGGGCTCGCTCGAGAAGCTGCGCGAGAAGATGTTCAACCGCATGCAGGACCTGCCGATTCGCTACTTCGACACGCACCAGCGCGGCGACATCATGAGCCACTACACCAACGACATCGACACGCTGCGCCAGATGATCAGCCAGTCGCTGCCCAACCTGCTCATGACGACCATCGTCATCGTCACGGTGTTCTTTATCATGCTGTACTACAGCGTTTGGATGTGCCTGGTCATTGTGGCAGGCGTCGCCTTTATGACCTTTATGACCAAGCTGCTCGGCTCCAACTCCGCGCGCTTCTTCATTGCGCAGCAGACCGAGCTCGGCGTGGTCGAGGGTCATATCGAGGAAGTCATGAACGGCCAGAAGGTCGTCAAGGCATTCTGCCACGAGTCTGCCGCCGAGGCCGATTTTGACGAGCGCAACGAAAAGCTCTTCGAGGTCTCGCAGAAGGCCAACATGTACGCCAACATCCTCATGCCCATCCTTATGAACCTGGGCAATCTGCTCTACGTGCTGGTGGCCCTTGCCGGCGGCATTTTCCTGGCGCTGGGCGTGCCCAACCTGAGCATCTCGGGTATGGCGCTGTCCATCGCCGTCGTGGTGCCGTTCCTCAACATGACCAAGCAGTTCTGCGGACAGATCGGCCAGATCTCGCAGCAGATCAACGCCGTGGTCATGGGCCTCGCCGGCGCCGACCGCATCTTTGAGCTCATCGACGAGAAGCCCGAGACCGACGAAGGCTACGTGACGCTCGTCAACGCGCAGGTGAACCCCGATACCTGGCAGCTCGAGGAGGCCGACCACCACACCGGCATGTGGGCGTGGAAACATCCGCACCGCGCAACCGGCGAGATCGAGTACGTGCCGCTGCGCGGCGACCTGGTCATGGACAACGTCGACTTTGGCTACACGCCCGACCACGAGGTGCTGCACGGCGTGTCCGTGTTTGCCAAGCCGGGCCAGAAGGTCGCGTTTGTCGGCGCCACCGGTGCCGGCAAGACGACCATCACCAACCTCATCAACCGCTTCTATGACATCGCCGACGGCAAGATCCGCTACGACGGCATCAACGTCAACAAGATCCGCAAGGCCGATCTGCGCCGCTCGCTGGGCGTCGTGCTGCAGGACGTGAACCTGTTCACCGGCACCGTGATGGATAACATCCGCTACGGCAACCTGGACGCCACCGACGAGGAGTGCATCGCGGCGGCAAAGCTCGCCGGCGCGGACGACTTTATCACCCGCCTGCCGGACGGCTACGACACCATGCTCACCGGCAACGGCGCGCAGCTATCGCAGGGCCAGCGCCAGTTGATCTCGATCGCACGCGCCGCCGTCGCCGATCCGCCGGCGATGATCTTGGACGAGGCCACGAGCTCCATCGACACCCGCACCGAGGCCATCGTGCAGGCCGGCATGGACAAGCTCATGGAAGGCCGCACGACGTTTGTCATCGCGCACCGCCTGTCCACCGTGCGCAACTCCGACGCAATCATCTGTCTGGACCACGGTCGCATCATCGAGCGTGGCAACCATGACGAGCTGATCGCCAAGCGCGGTTATTACTATCAGCTCTATACCGGAGCGTTTGAGCTGGAGTAGTTCGGCTCGCCGAGATGGCCGATTTGCCGCTCATTCGTCGGGCATGACCCTAAGGTCAATGCCCTCCTCTTTCGGGGCAAATCGACTCATCTCAGCGACCCAAACACAATGCGCCGCAACGAATAAAGCCTCCGCAGCCACACGAGCTGCGGAGGCTTTTTCATGCCGGCCGGAAACCGTATCCCACTTTTCGGGCCCAAAATGGGATGCCGTTTCCCGCTGGACCCCCTCCGGGAAACGGCATCCCATTTCAAGGGGGTAAACCGGGATGTGATTTCCCCTAACGGCACCTTTGGGAAGCCGCATCCCACTCTAGACGCACAAAACGGGATGAGCTTTCCCATGGTGATCCAAGACCAGAAGCATGTCCGATAGCGCGGCCAGGTCAAGAACAACAAGGCAAGCGTCACGCCAATTTGGACGAGCGTCTGCTGCAGTTTGAGGCTGCTGGCCCATATGGTAGAGTTAACCACCCATGAATTTCAGCACACTGCGTGCTACCTGTTCTTTTGTCATTTAGGGGAGTGAACTTGTGAATACTTCTGTCGCCAAGAAGGCCGGCCAGGCGGTGCGCCTGCTCATGATGGTGCTCACGGCAGTTCTCATCTTCTTCTTCATCAATGTTATGCTGCTCGTCTCCGATATCCAGGGCACGGCGCGTGTGGTCAACTACGCCGGTCTGGTGCGCGGTACCACGCAGCGAATCGTTAAGCTCGAGGATGCGGGCCAGCCTCAAGATGACCTGCTCAAAGCCGTGGATTCATACATCAACGGTTTGCGTTACGGAAGTGACGACCTCAACCTCGTCCGTCTCGACGACGATGAGTATCAGGCAAAAATGACCGAGCTTGCAAATTATTTTGATGAGCTTTGCACCGAGATCATCCGCGTGCGCGAAGTCGGCTATGAGAACACCGACATCATCTCCATGAGCGAGGAGTTCTTTGGCATTTGCGACGATGCTACGCGACTCGCAGAGGACTACTCTCAGGAGAAGGCGTCGGCGCTCAACTATCTCGAGGGCTTGGTGATCATCGACATCGTGGGCTTGGTGGCGACCTTTGCGGTCGAACTCGTTCGCGCGGTGCGCACCGCCGCGCTCAATCGCGAACTGCAGAGCAAAGTCTATCTCGACGAAGCCACGGGGCTGCCCAACAAGAACAAGTGCGAGGAGATCTTGGGGCAGGAGCAGCCTGTCTCCGCGGAGGAGCCCGTTGCGGTGTGCGTCTTCGACCTTAACAATCTGCATATGGTCAATAACAACTTCGGCCATGAGAAGGGCGATGAATACATTCGCTCTTTTGCCCAACAACTGGGAAGTGTGGCGTCGGAGACGTGCTTTGTGGGTCGCGACGGCGGCGATGAGTTTATCGCGGTGCTGCGGGATGCCGACCGAGCCGCTGTGGAATCTTGTCTCGCTCGGATTCGCGCGAACGTGAACGAGTATTCCGAAGTCCACCCCGATATGCCCATCAGCTACGCGGTGGGCTATGCGCTTTCCAGCGATTTTGACGAGCCGCCTACCATGCGCGAACTCTTTTCCCAGGCCGACAAGAACATGTACGTCGATAAGAACCGCGTAAAGACAGCCGAGGCAGCCGGGCCGCAACGCGAGGACCGCTAAACCCGTAGCAAAGGGTAGCTAATTTGGGACGGGACTCTTTTGGCTACTTGAGGAGTTGGGCCATGGCGTTGACGAATTTTTGTACTTGGAGGGTGGGCTCGAGCGGATAGTGCAAAAAGACCGGCACCTCTCGCCCGCACAGGAACGGCACGCCCACAAAGGCCGGGTGCACCCCCGACCATGCGCCGCAGGTGAGCACCGCGTCGCCCTTTTCCTCTGCCTCGTTAAAGAGCGCAAAGTCAAAGCTGTCCACGTCGATCACGTCTACGCCGCCGTCGGCCAACAGATCGATACGCAGACTGTCCATAGCGTCGTTGCCGTGACGGAGCACGCGCAGGCGCATGCCCTCTAAGTCGGCAACTGTGATGCGCGTCTTGCGCGCCAGCGGGCTCGTGCGCGGCAGGTCGATATAAAACGGCACGTTAACGATGCGAAGCTTTTGGCAGGCGTCGCCCCAGCGTGGAGTAGAAAAACTCGACTGCACTACATCCACCTCGCGGCCCAAGCTGCGCATGACGGATTCGCGCTCGTCATAGAGGTCGCTTACCGGCACGATCTCAAATCGCAGCGATGGTTCCAGATCGTGGATGTCCGACCACATCGACAGCGTTTGGCGCCCCGGGCACATCATCGACACACCCAGACGCACGGCACCGCCATCGCCCGCCGCGCGTCGGGCGCGGCGCAGCGCGTCCTCGGACTGCCGCATGATCGAGCGCGCGTCGTCCACCAGCAGAGCGCCCGCCGGCGTCACCTTAACACCCGAATGCGAGCGCTCGAACAACGTGATGCCAAACTCGGCCTCGAAGCCCGACACCTGCTTGACGAGCGCCGGGGTCGACACGCGCAATTTTGCCGCCGCACGTGAGAAGCTTCCCAGCTCCGCGGCGGCCGATATGGCCTCGAGTCGTCGATCGTACACGTCAATCTCCCGTTTTCGCGCCCATGGCCACATGGTGCCACAGGGGGTTGTTTTCGCAGGTCACACACTCAATCAAGGACACATCGTCTTGCGAGCTATAAACCTACGGTTAACGCCATTCTAACAAATATGCAATTCACCTGCGCAAATGCAAAGCATACGATAACCAGCGAAAACCACGTGGGTCGGTTAATGGGAGCGACCCACCGGGAGGCACAAGAAGGGAAGTTCCTATGAGCAATTGGCTTAAGCTCGAGGGCGATGTCTGCGCCGTGACTGGCGCGCTCGGCGGTATGGGCGTCGAGATTTGCCGCGAGTTCGCCCGCAACGGCGCCAACGTCGTCCTGCTCGACCTGGACGAGGAGAAGGTCAAGGCTGCTGCCGCCGACCTCGCTGCCGAGTTTGGCATCCACGCCGAGGGTTACAAGATGAACGCCACCGACGAGGCCGAGGTTCAGGCCGCCGTCGACGCCACCATCGCCGACTTCGGTCGCGTCGACGTCCTCGTCAACACCGCCGGTATCCTGCGCTTCGCCGCCATGGAAGACCTGCCGCTGAGCGACTGGGAGCAGGTGCTCAACGTCAACCTCACCGGTTACTTCATCACCTCGCAGCGCTTTGGTCGCGAGATGATCAAGGCCGGCCAGGGTCGCCTGGTGCACATCTCGACCGTTGCCAGCCACTCCCCCGAGACGTTCTCGGGCGTGTACAGCTCCACCAAGGCGGGCGTCAACATGATGTCCAAGATGCTGGCTGCCGAGTGGGGCCCCTACGGCGTGCGCTCCAACTGCGTCGAGCCCTGCTTCGTTAAGACCCCGATGTCGGCCAACTTCTACGCCGACCCCGAGGTCGAGAAGAGCCGCAGCCGTCTGATCGCCACGCGTCGCATCGGCGAGGTCAGCGATATCGCCAACGCCGTCATGTTCCTGGCGTCCAAGCGCTCGGACTTTACCACCGGCGACGCCATCAAGGTCGATGGCGGCTTCTCCAACATGATGGGCGACCTCACCGCCAAGCCCGGCGGCCGTCGCGCCTATGCCGACAGCTACCTCAAGAACAAGGGTGTCGAGCTTTGGTCCGATGAGTCCGGCGTCGCCAAGCCGACTGACCAGTAAACCAACCTGACAGGGAGACCCGCGGATACGACCGCTCCTCCTCCCCCGTATCGATTAGAAAGAGTCCAATGGCTTCCACCAACTCCAACAAGGGTCGCGCTGTCGTGCTTTCCGCCGCGTGCGTCACCATGTTCTTCATCAGCTCCATCGCGCTGTATTCCGTCGTGAGCAAGAACCTGCTCGCCGTCTACCCCGAGTGGTCCAGCGCCCTTACCTGGGCGTTCCCGGTCTTTCAGACCATCATGGCCGTGACGGGCATCTTCGCCGGCCGTATCTCCGATAAGATCGGCCCGCGCAACGTCGTGATCGCCGCCGCTGTGTGCTACGGCCTGGGCTGGTTTATGTCCGGCACCGTCACCGAGCCGTGGCAGTTCTACCTGTGGTTCTCGCTCGTCGCCGCCATCGGCAACGGCCTGGGCTACAACCCGGCACTCACCACCGGCCAAAAGTGGTTCATCGACAAAAAGGGCCTTGCCTCCGGCATCACCCTGGCCGCTTCGACCGCCGGCCCCGCCGTGCTGTCCCCGGTGCTCGCCTCGCTGCTCATCCCAAGCCTGGGAATCTTTGGCGCCCTTAAGGCGCTCGGCGTCATCTTCTTTGTGATGATCGCCGCCTCCGCTCTGTTCCTGAAGGCCCCCGAGGCCGGTTGGCTGCCCGAGGGCTTCGAGGCCCCCAAGGGCGGCGCGCACGCCGGCACCTTCGGCGACCTCACCCCGGGCGAAATGGTCAAGACCCCGCGCTTCTGGGTTCTCATCATCACCTTCGCCTTTGCCGCCACCGCCGGCACACAAGGCTGATGAGCAGCGACTTATAGGCGCCGAGCTTGTCGA
>CABUAL010000004.1 GCA_902489515.1 uncultured Collinsella sp.
GCGTACTTTGGTACGCGAGCGACGGCTTGAGGGGCGAGATGGGGTGTAGTTCTCGACGAGCTGCTGCTCGGAGAAGGACTTCTTGCCCAGGGGCACGTGGCAGATGCCGTAACGGTCGGCGCGATACTCAACGCGGCCGGCCTTGAGCTCGGAGACCATCTTGGCGACGTCCATGGTCACGGTGCCGAGCTTGGGGTTCGGCATGAGGCCACGGGGACCAAGGATCTTACCGATGCGGCCAACCTTGGCCATCATGTTCGGCGTAGCGATAGCGGCGTCGAAGTTGATCTCGCCCTTCTGGATCTGGGCGACGAGCTCGTCGGAACCGATGATGTCGGCGCCGGCAGCCTCGGCCTCGCGGGCCTTCTCGCCCTCGGCGAAGACGGCAACACGAACGGTCTTGCCGGTGCCGTGGGGCAGGGAGATGGAACCACGGATGTTCTGGTCAGCCTTACGAGTATCGATGCCCAGACGGAAGTGGGCCTCGACGGTCTCGTCGAACTTGGCGGTGTCGAGCTCCTTGATGAGCTTGGCAGCCTGAAGGGGGGTGTAGAGCGTGGCGCGGTCGATCTTCTCGGCAGCGGCGTTATAGCTCTTACCATGCTTAGCCATGTGCATTACCTCCTGTGGTTAAACGGGCGTGAGCCCTCCCACATCGTATCGTGTGCCCTATTGCACACATATAACGGGCGCCCCGGTCGGAGCACCCGTCATTACCTAAAGAAATCGCTACTCAGCGATGGTGACGCCCATGGAGCGGGCGGTACCGGCGATGATCTTCTTGGCGGCGTCAATGTCGTTGGCATTGAGGTCCGGCATCTTGATCTCGGCAATCTTGGTGAGCTGCTCCTGGGAGAGCTGACCGACCTTGTCGGCCTGGGGCTTAGCGGAACCAGACTTGAGGTTCAGCTCCTTCTTGATAAGGTGAGCCGCCGGCGGGGTCTTGGTGATGAAGGAGAAGGACTTGTCCTCGTAGACAGAGATCTCAACGGGGATGATGTCACCCTTCTTGTCCTGCGTCTCGGCGTTAAAGGCCTGGCAGAACTGCATGATGTTCACGCCAGCAGCGCCCAGGGCGGGGCCGACGGGAGGAGCAGGGTTTGCTGCACCAGCAGGAATCTGGAGCTTAATGACGTTGGCAACCTTCTTCTCAGCCATGGTCATTCCTTTCGAATCACGAGTGTGAAGTACTTGCTATATCGTAAGCACGCACGTGTTAGAAGCACTCCTGAGATGAGCAGTCACAGAAGAAGCACGCTCGCGCGAACGGACGAAAACTTAAGCGATGACAGCGACCTGGTTAAAGTCGAGCTCGACCGGCGTCTCGCGGCCAAAGATCATCAGCGTGACCTTGAGCTTGCCAGCCTCGGTGTTAACCTCGGAGACCTTGCCATCAAAGTCGGTAAGCGGGCCATCGGTGACGCGGACGGACGTACCGACCTCAATATCAACCGAGGTGCGCTTGGGCGAATCGCCCTTACCGGGACGACGAGTCATCTTGTTGTACTCGTCGCGGGAAAGCGGAGCGGGCTTGCCGTTGCCGCCTAGGAAACCGGTGACGCCGGGCGTGTTACGAACACACGTCCAAGCATCGTCATCCATCTCCATGCGGACCAGGACATAACCCGGGAAGATCTTGGAATCCTTGGTCTCACGCTTGCCACCCTCTTTAATCTCGGTGACGCGCTCCATAGGAATCTCGATATCAAAGATACGGTCCTGCATGCCCATAGTCTCGATGCGATGCTCGAGATCGGACTTAACGCGGTTCTCGTATCCAGAGTAAGTGTGAACGACGTACCAACGCTTAGACATGGTTTAGCCCCTCAATCCAGAGAACAGAGCAAGAGCCTCGCCAAAGCCAGCATCGAGCAGAGCGATGACGACGCCGACGACGATCAGAGAAGCGCAAACGACGACCGAGTAGTTCACGAGCTCCTTCTTATCGGGCCACGTGACACGCTTCATCTCGGACTTGACCGAAGCGAAATACTTCTTGGTACGGGCGAAGAAACCAGGCTTCTCGTTCTTCTTGGACTTCGCAGCCTTCTCGTTCTTCTTGGCAACGGCCTTCTTGGCCTCAACCTTGGAGTTGGCGGCAGCTTTGTTGGCAGGTGCCGGCTGCTGAGCCTTCTTCTTGTTCTTCTTGTTGGCCATTTGGGTTACCTCCGCGCAATGCGCTTATACATGAGTAAACCGTAAGCCCCCAAGTGGGAGCTTACGGAATAATGACTGGCACGCCAGGAAGGACTCGAACCCTCAACACTCGGTTTTGGAGACCGATGCTCTACCAATTGAACTACTGGCGTATGTGACTAGAGACTAGCGAGTCTCTTTGTGCAGCGTGTGGTGACGGCACCAGGGGCAATACTTCTTGATCTCCATACGATCAGGCATGGTCGACTTGTTCTTGGTGGTCGTATAGTTGCGGCGCTTGCACTCAGTGCACGCAAGAGTAACTAGAGTACGCATGTATCCTGAACCTTTCATTTCCGCCCCGTACGGGCACGAGTTGTTACTTTATCAGCTCCACGTAAGTGCTGTCAATGAAAACCTCGAGTCAATTGGTTCTCGGTGGATCCATTCATATTTGGAACACATCAATGAAGCCATCGAGAGCTAATCGACGGTGCATCCAGGACCATTATCGATCCTCTCGACACCAGCAACGGCTCAATATCCATTGCAGAAAAGAACCCGGCACCCATATAAGTGCCGGGTTCTCTAAGTCAGCTATATCAAAGAGCTAATTTACTCAATGATCGTGGAGACGATGCCCGAACCGACGGTGTGGCCACCCTCGCGGATAGCGAAGCGCAAGCCCTCCTCCATGGCGATCGGGTGGATGAGGTCGCCCTCGATGGTGATGTGGTCACCAGGCATAGCCATCTCGGTGCCCTCGGGGAGCTTGACCGTACCGGTAACGTCGGTGGTACGGAAGTAGAACTGAGGACGATAACCATCGAAGAACGGGGTGTGACGGCCGCCCTCCTCCTTGGTCAGAACGTAGATCTCGCCGGTGAACTTGGTGTGCGGGGTAACCGAACCGGGCTTGCAGAGAACCTGGCCGCGCTCGATGTCCTCACGCTTGATGCCGCGGAGCAGCAGACCGACGTTGTCGCCAGCCTCGCAGAAGTCCATGGACTTACGGAACATCTCGATACCGGTAACGACGGTGTTCTGGGTATCCTTGATGCCGACGATCTCGACGGGCTCGTTGAGCTTGAGCTCACCGCGCTCGACACGGCCAGTAGCAACGGTACCACGGCCGGAGATGGTCATAACGTCCTCAACGGCCATCAGGAACGGGAGGTCGTTGTTACGAGCAGGCGTCGGGATGTACTCGTCGACGGCCTTCATGAGCTCGCGAATGGCGTCCATCCACTTGGCGTCGCCCTCGAGAGCGCCCAGAGCGGAGCCACGGATGACGGGGATGTCGTCGCCGGGGAAATCGTACTCGGAGAGGAGCTCACGGGTCTCCATCTCGACGAGGTCGATGAGCTCGTCATCGTCGACCATGTCGCACTTGTTCAGGAAGACGACGATGTAGGGAACGCCGACCTGACGGGCGAGCAGGATGTGCTCGCGAGTCTGAGCCATGGGGCCATCTGAGCAGCGCCGGAGATCATGTTCTTGACATAGTCGGCGTGGCCCGGGCAGTCAACGTGAGCGTAGTGACGGGCAGCGGTCTCGTACTCAACGTGGGAGACGGAAATCGTAATGCCGCGCTCGCGCTCCTCGGGAGCCTTGTCGATGTTCTCGAACGCAGTGAAGTCAGCCTTGCAGCCCTCGGTCTCGGAGAGAACCTTGGTGATGGCAGCGGTCAGAGTGGTCTTGCCGTGGTCGACGTGACCGATGGTGCCGATGTTAACATGGGGCTTGGTACGCTCAAACTTCTCTTTGGCCATAAAGCCCTCCTCTTAACAGGTCGTCCCCGGACGGGACTTTGCCTTTATACCATAGTGGCCTCTCAACATACTATTGAGAAGCCACCGTGTTACCTATGGTAGCGGTGACTGGATTCGAACCAGTGACGCCACGGGTATGAACCGTGTGCTCTAACCAACTGAGCTACACCGCCGGATGGAGCCTGCAACCAGACTTGAACTGGTGACCTCTTCGTTACCAACGAAGTGCTCTACCGACTGAGCTATACAGGCACTTGACGGGTGGGAGCTATAGGATTCGAACCTATGTAGGCAGAGCCAACGGGTTTACAGCCCGTCCCCATTAACCACTCGGGCAAACTCCCAATCGTTCAAGTATCCGCAGGTCCTTTGGTCTTTTGGACCGCCGCCCCCGCGAACGAAGAAGATAATACGATGCCACCTTGGGGGCTGTCAACGAAAACCTCTAGATACACGGTGCCGGGCGTATCTATATAGCCGTGACCTGCGGTTTTATTGAGTTTGGATATGAAGGACAGTGGTTTTGGATACTGAGGTGACGTTTCCCAAGGTAACACTTTGCTGTAGTGGAGTACACCTTCAGTATCGAACTTCGATACCAGCTTATTTGCACCTATATATAGGTCGAGATCGGGGCTGCCCAGACAGAAGATTGCTCTTCCCAGGCAAAATCGAGCGTGGATTTTCTTCCGTTTGAAATCGAGCGTGGATAATCTCCCACTTTGCCGTGCCATCGAATCCAAAGTGGCAGATTATCCACGCTCATTCACTAGGCGGAAGATTTTCCACGCTCGTGTGTCCGATAATCCACGCTCGATGACGATGACCAACCTCGCCCCGGCCTATGTCTCGATCTGTAACAGTAAGAGGGTTATTCCTCCCCCATCTGTTACAGATCGAGATATTACGCAGAGACACCAGCTTACGTCTCATTCTGTAACAGTAAGAACGGTTTCAGCCTCTTCGTGTTACAGATCGAGATATTATCGGCCAACCCTTGGCATTGTCTCAATCTGTAACTATAAGGAGGGTTTTCAGCCCACCCGTGTTACAGATCGAGACAAACCTGAAGCTTGGTGGGAGTCAAACCCGCTTACATGTCGACATAAATAGAAACGGGCCCTGTCCCACAAGGAACAGAGCCCGAAACTCTCATGGAGCCAGTGACAGGAATCGAACCTGCAACCCACTGATTACAAATCAGTTGCGCTACCGTTGCGCCACACTGGCACACTTGGCGCTTTCGCGCGAAGCCAGTTAAGAATAAAGGAATTGCGGACGGGGCGCAACAGGCCGCACGTCGTTATACAAATATGCAAAATCCAGCAACAACAGGTACCGGGCCCGTTCATTTCTGTCGGTTCACCCTCAATCTTAAAAGCATTCGTCAAAACGAATAGTTTTAATTACAATTGGCTATATAAAACTATTCGTTTTGACGAAGGGTTTCGCGATGCTTACTACCAAGGAAGCCGCCGAGCTGCTCGGCATCACTCCGCGCAGGGTGCAGGGGCTCATAAAAAACGGAGCACTTGAGGCCTGCAAGGCTTCTGGTGTATGGCTCATCGACAAAAGCAGCGTCGACACGCGACTCCGCTCCGTGACCAAAACGGGGGGACGTCCCCGCCGCGGCCACGGTAAGAGCGAGATCGCGTTCACCCTCATGAACCGCACGCACGAAGTCGCTCAGCTGGTCTACAGCACATCGCGAAAAGACTTTACCCACATCGGCGCCGACATAGATTACGCCCACGCCCCTATTGGAGTATTTGGCCCTAATAGCCCCATATCGCTCGACTCCTTCCGCATCTGGTGGCGCGGCCGCGGTATCCCGCTCGCACGCATTGGGCTAGCCTCCCTGCTTACAGAAGCCGCAGTCGATGTTCCCGATGAACTCGTACAGCGAAATCTTGGCCTCTCCTTATCAGACCAGTATTGGATTAGGCCCCAAGGCTCCGGTCTCGCGTGGGAAGATATTAACTTCTTCAATAACGCTTTTGACGACGTCTCTCTGTCCATCGCACCCTTCGCCCCAGAGGGCAAGGCAGCTGCCGCAAAGCCCGACAACACCTCGGACGGCAATCTTCAAAAGTACTGGACGTGCGAGGGCGAGCGTCGAATTCTGCATAAGGCAGGAGCGCACCTGAACCAGGAACCTTATAACGAGCTGGTGGCGACTGCACTTCACCGTCGCATCCTAAACGCCTGCGATTATGTGCCTTACTCGCTCGAGGGCACGGGCACTTCCGCCCTGAGCATATGCGATGTCTTCTTAACTGATGAAGAAGAGTATGTCCCTGCGTTCTATGTAAACCAGTACGCGAACGCAGATGAACGGCTAACCGACTACGAGCGATATGTAGCAAACTGCGAGGAGCTCGGGGTGACAGGCGTCAAGGATGCCCTTGACCGCATGATCGTATGCGACGACATCATCGCCAACTATGACCGCCATTGGCGTAACTTTGGGCTTGTGCGAAACGTCAACACGCAAGCCTGCAGACCTGCCCCCATCTTCGATTCGGGCTCATCACTCTGGTGCAACATATCGCTAGAGGAGCTTAGGGCGGGAGAGCACAGTTTTGCCAGCGCGCAGTTCCATTCAAGTCCCGCGAAACAAATGTTGCTTGTTGAGGATATGAACTGGTTTGACGGGGACAAACTCGAAGGTTTTGTCGACGAGGCAATCGAGATTCTGTCTAAAAACGATGCCCTAGCAGCGAGACTGCCTTATCTAAAAGAGGCGCTAACGTGGCGCCTCGAAAGAATGATCGACATCGCTGAATGGAGTTAGCGAGGCAGCATTGCCCCGCCAACTCCCCTACCTCCCGCGCAGGGCCTTGAGCTTGGCCAGCGCCTCGGGGCTCAGGCGGCTGCCCAAGGTCATCTTGATCTGCGGAGCTTCCTCTGCCTCGTGAACGTCGTTATCGATCTGTTTGATCTCGTCCACCAGCATACGGCTCGAGATGCGCGTAACGCCCTTGCCCATGACGACAGCCTGGATCGTGCCGTCGCTCGACACCACAGAGCACGCACGGCCTTCCTCGCGTGCCTCGATGCAGAGCTTCTGTACCACGGTATCGGCAGAGACGCCCGTCGGCGAAAACTCGATGCGCACGCCGCGGGCCGGCAGGTTGGGGCGCTCGCTGGAGATGTTGCCCGCGCCGTCAAACACGATCACGGCCTCGTAGCGGCCCTGGGCAAACGCGGCGACGTCGTTGATGAGTGCAGTTCGCGCCATATCGTGGACGTCGCTGGAATACGGATCGTCGGAATGGTCGTAGACGAGCTTTTCGTAGCGCGGCGTGCAGTGAATCACGTTGTAACCGTCGACCACCAGCAGCTCGGGCTTATTGGAGTGCACCGTCGAGACCGGATCGGCGATGGCCTGCGCAAACGCATTGCCGCCCACGCCATAGGTCGCGGCCGAAACAATCGGCTTGGCCGAGCCCTCGCCAAAGCGCTTGGCCTTGGACTTGGCGCGGTTCTTCTTGGACATGCGCTACTCCTCCCCCATGAGTTCGCCGGCATTGCGGCGCAGCCACTCAAAGCACAGCGCGGTGGTCGCCTGGGCAACGTTGAGACTCTCGGTCATTCCGCGCTGGGGAAGCTTAGTCAAAAAGTCGCATTTCTCGAGCACAAGACGCGAGATGCCGTCGCCCTCGGAACCCATGACGAGCGCAACGCGGCCCTCGAAGGGGGCGTCCCAGCAACTGCCTTCGGCGTGCTCGGAGGCGCCGCCCACCCAAAAGCCGGCGGCCTTGAGGTCATCGAGCGCACGGGCGATATTGGGAACCTGCGCGATGGGCAGGTGCATGACGGCGCCGGCAGAAGTCTTGTAGCTGCCGACGGTCACACCGGCGGCGCGCTTGTTGGCAATGATGACGCCCGCCGCGCCCACGACCTCGGCGGAGCGCACGATGGCGCCAAAGTTGCCGTCGTCGGTCACATGGTCGAGCACGACGACGAGCGCCGGACCGTCGCCCGCACGGTCGAGGATATCGGCAACATCGGCATAGGGGAAATTGCCCACCTCGAGCGCAATGCCCTGGTGAGCGCCATGGCTCGACAGCGCATCGAGCTGCGCGCGCGGCACATACTTAATGCGGACGCCTGCAGCGTTGAGGTCGTCGACCAGGCGCGACAAGGCGGCATCGCGCTCCCCGCCCTCAGCGATGAGCGCGCACTTGATGGGAAAACCAGTGCGTAGCGCCTCGGCGGCAGCACGACGACCTTCGATAAACTCGCCCTTGGGAGCCTGGACAGCGTCGCGGTTGCGATCGCGCTGCGGACGTGCGGCCTGGGTGCGATCGCGCTGGCCCTTGGGAGCGGCAGCGCGATCATTGCGGCGAATCGGACGCGAGCCAGAAGCAGCCTGCTTGCCGCCACGAGGCGCACGCTTGCGATTGTCGGCCATAGGACGGCCTCCTTAAATAGATAACGAACAAGAATCGACCGTCCGAGCCACGGCACCTTGCCTTTCAATCGTCGGGCATGACCACCAGGTCTATGCCCTCCTCTTTCAAGGCAATCTGCCGCACCTCGAACGGTCGACAAATACTAGAGACTCTTAATACGAGTGCCCGCGGCCGTATCCTCAATGGTGAGGCCCAGGTCCTTGAGCTGGTCGCGGATGGCATCTGCCAGATCCCAGTTCTTGGCGGCACGAGCCTCGGCACGAGCCTCGAGAATCTTGGCAGCGGCCTCGTCCACGTCGTCGCCCGTGTAGGCAACCAAACCGGCGGCAACGCCCAGCAGGCCCAGCGGCAACTCGACCTTGGGCTCGGGAAGCTCAACGCCAAACGTATCGAGCAGCTCGGCCAGCGTATCGGCGGCAGCCAGGACTGCGGCCTTGTCGGCAGCATCGCCCGCCTGCTCCAGATACTGATTGCACTCGGTGACAAAGCCAAAGACAGCACCCATGGCACCGGCGGTGTTAAAGTCGTCGTCCATGCACTCCTTAAAGGCGGCGCGGGTCTCGGCGGCCTTGGCGGCAAACGCCTCGGCGGCAGCCGCATCGGCATCGGCCGTCGCATGGTTCGCAGCCCAACGAAGGTTCTCGACCGTACCGGCAATACGCGTGAGCGAATTCTCGGCACCCTCCAGGCGCTCCCAGGAGAAGTCGAGCGGCGAGCGATAGCTCGTCTGCAGCATCAACAGGCGCAGGGCCGCGGCAGAGTGCTGCTCGAGCACCTCGGCCAGCGTAAAGAAGTTTCCGAGCGACTTGGACATCTTCTCGCCGTCAACCAGCAGCATGCCCGTGTGCATCCAGGTGTTGGAGAAGCCCTGGTGCCAGGCGCAGGTGGCCTGGGCGCACTCGTTCTCGTGATGCGGGAAGGCAAGGTCGGAGCCGCCGCCGTGGATGTCGATCGGGGTGCCCAGGTAGCGATGCACCATGGCAGCGCACTCGGTGTGCCAACCGGGACGGCCCTCGCCCCAGGGACTCGGCCAGCTGGGCTCGCCGGGCTTGGCGGCCTTCCACAGGGCAAAGTCGAGCGGGTCGTTCTTGTCCTCGTTCTCCTCGATACGCGCACCAACCATAAGGTCATCGATGTTGCGGCCCGAGACCTGGCCATAGTTGGGATCGCTGCGCACAGCAAAGTACACGTCGCCGTTATCGGCGGCGTAAGCATGGCCCTGCTCGATGAGCGTCTTGATCATGGCGATCATGGGGCCGATTTCCTTGGTGGCGCGGGGGCGCACATCGGGATCGAGCACGTTGGCGGCGCGCATGACGCCGATGAACTTGTAGGAGAACTCCGTCGCGACCTCGGCGGCCGTACGGCCCTGCTCGTTGGCGCGCTTGATGATCTTGTCGTCGACATCGGTGAGGTTCTGTGCGAACGTGACCTCGTAGCCGCTCGCGATGAGCCAGCGACGAATCACGTCAAAGCTGATGAACGTGCGGGCATTGCCGATGTGGATGTTGTCGTAGACCGTGGGGCCGCACACGTACATGCGGACCTTGCCGGACTCGATGGGCTGGAACTCTTCCTTTTTATGGGTAGCGCTGTTGTAGATACGCATTCGTTACTCCTTAACGGTTTTCTGTAGCAGGCAGACGGCCCAGGCGCCGATTCCCTCGCCCTGGCCTTCCCAACCGAGCTTTTCGGTCGTAGTGGCGGCGACGCCCACGTTTTCGACGTCAACGCCCAGGGCATGGGCAAGGTTGGCGCGCATGGCATCGCGGTGCGGGGTGATCTTGGGTTGCTGGCAGGCAATGGTGCAATCGGCATCGACAAACTCAAAGCCCAACTCGCGCGCATAGTCCATCACGCGAGCGAGCAGCACCATCGAGTCGGCACCCTCATAGGCGGGGTCGGTATCGGGGAATAGCTTGCCGATGTCTCCCCCGCGGCAGGCGCCCAGAATGGCGTCGGCCAAGGCGTGCGCGAGCACATCGGCATCCGAGTGGCCCAGCAGGCCGCGCTCGTAGGGAATGTCGACACCGCCGATGATACATCGACGCCCCTCCACCAGACGGTGAACGTCGTAGCCATGGCCAATGCGCAGGTTACTGAACATGGGGAAGGTCCTCTCCCTCGGCCATGCGGCCAAGCAGAATCGCGGTTACGGGACGCAGGTCCTCGGGCACCGTCACCTTAAGGTTATCGCGCGGGCTCTGGACACAGCGGACGCGCCCGCCCATGCGCTCGACCAGCGACGAATCATCGGTGCCGATAAAGCCCTCGGCAATGGCTGCAGCGTGGGCGCGCTTCATAGCATCGACGCTAAAGATCTGCGGCGTCTGCGCAGCCCAGTAGAGCTCACGCGGCGGCGTCTCGACGATGTTGTCGCCATCGACGATCTTGAGCGTGTCGATCGCGGGCTGACCGCACACGACACCGTCGAGGGCGCGGTCGCCCACAAGCACGTCGATCGCGTGGTCGATGGCCTCGGTCGTAATGAGCGGACGAGCACCATCGTGAATGGCGACGTATTCAAAGCCCGCCGGCACCGCGTGCACGCCGGCGCGGGTGGAATCCTGGCGGGTCGCGCCGGCATCGGCAAAGCTGATGGGCGTGTCATAGTCAAACGGGTCGATGGCCAGGCGGCGCATCTCGGCACGACGCTCGGCAGGGCAAACCACGACGATGTGGCCGACCTTATCGCTCCGATCGAACGCGCGGATGGACCAGCTCATGAGCGGACGGCCCGCCACGTTAACGAGCTGCTTGCCACCGGGGTTACCAAAGCGCTGGCCGCTGCCACCGGCAACGACCACGGCACATACGGGCGCCATTATGCGTTCCCC
Organism: uncultured Collinsella sp.; assembly: GCA_902489515.1. Taxonomy (GTDB): domain Bacteria; phylum Actinomycetota; class Coriobacteriia; order Coriobacteriales; family Coriobacteriaceae; genus Collinsella. The sequence continues at coordinate 11,164 of CABUAL010000004.1, forward strand.
TGTTTGGTGCCCTTCATGCGGTACAGGGAGTCCGCAAGAATGGCAGGGTTGTTAACGCCAAAGTCGCCCAGGCGCTCCGGATCCTCGCTGATGTCGTCCATGAGCTCCTGCAGTGAGCCGTACTCGTCGACGATCTTCTCGGCCACGCCGTCGCGCACGACGGACACACGCGAAAGCGTGCGCAGGCCCAGCGGCGTCATGACGGAGTCCTCGTCCAAGTCGTCATAGCCCAGAACTGCCGCCACGTGCTGCGGGTCGGACAGGTCCTTAGGCGTCATACGGGCAAGCTCGGCGCGGATCTTCTCGGCGTTTGCCTCGGAGGAATCGCTTGCGTAGTCGCGGATCATCAGGTCGTATTCGGTATCCATGCTGGAGCCCGCGAGCTGCTCGAGCTGCATCTGCACGAGCTTGCCCTGGTTGCCCAGCTTGACGATGCAATCCTTAAGCTCGGTCTTTGCCTGCTGCATGATCTCGAAACTCGAGAAGATGCCGGTGATGTCGGCGAGCGTGACGTAGTCGTCGAGCTCGAGGGCCGTCAGGCGCAGCAGGGAGCGATCGAGCGACTGACGGGTAGTCTGGAGCGTGGCGACGAGCTGGTTGACCGAGCTCATGATGGTGGTGACAGGCTGAATCTCGTAGCTCTTACCGTGGACGTACACGTTGACGACGGCACGACGAGCCGAAACCGAGATCACGATGGCGTCGGTGAGCACCGACATGCGAGCGGCAGTACGGTGACGCATGCCCGTCTCACTCGTGGCAAGCGAGGGATCGGGATTGAGGTGGAAGTTGGCGCGCAGGATCTGGGTGAGGTCGCCATCGATAACGATGGCACCGTCCATCTTGGAGAGCTCGAACAGGCGGTTCGAGGTAAACGAAATGTTGAGCGGGAAGCCGTCGTTACCGGCGGCGAGCACGTTTTCGGTGTCGCCGACGCAGATAAGGGCGCCCAGGTGACCGGCAATGATCATGTCGAGGGCGGTGCGGATCGGCTGACCAGGTGCCGTCAGGCGGATGGCCTGTTCCATACGCTTTTGCAGCTCGTTCTTATCCAAGGCATCGCTCCCATCGTATACGCTCCATAAACGCTAAATAGTTTCTCACGGTTTGTCCCCGCAACGCTTGCGAAATCCGATGCTTACAGAATGAGCGAACACCGCTTAGGTAGCTCATTTGGGACGGGGCTCTTTTAGCTGCTCATGTGGTAGCATCGGGTTTCATATAAATGAGGGAGTAGTCGTGTAATCGGGTTCGCCCGCAAAGAGGGAGCCAGACTATGGGACTCGCAGAGCTCATGTTGCTCGCCGTTGGCCTTTCGATGGACGCCTTTGCCGTTTCCATCTGCAAGGGTCTTGGCATGAAAAAGATCAACCTTAAAGTCGCCGTGGTGCTCGGTCTGTTCTTTGGCGGGTTTCAGGCCGGCATGCCCGTGATCGGTTGGGCACTCGGCAGTCAATTCATGGGCATCATCGGACCCATCGACCATTGGATTGCCTTTATCCTTTTGGCCTTTATCGGTGGCAAGATGCTGTGGGAAGCCTTTACCGAAGACGAGGATGAGGATGAAGGCGACGGCAAGGATGCCGAAAAGATCGACCTGGGCGAGTACCTAATCCTTGCCATCGCCACCTCGATTGACGCGCTCGCCGTGGGCATCACGTTTGCCGCGCTCTCGGTCGATATCGTTCCCGCTGTATCGCTTATCGGCGTCACAACGTTTATCTTCTCCGTCGCCGGCGTAGCGATCGGCCACACCTTTGGCGCGCGCTACGAAAAACCCGCCACCATCGTGGGTGGCGTCGTGCTCATCCTCATCGGGCTTAAGATCTTGCTTGAGCATCTGGGGATTTTGGCGCTGTAACGCCAAACACAATCGCTCAAAACTCAACGCTAGCACAAGGCCTTATGCAGAGTTTTGCATGAGGCCTTTTCGTGCAGACTTTTGCATGTCATACTGATATGCAAAAGTCTGCACGTTAGGAGATCGCCGTGGATACTCTTCCCATCACCACACCGCGCCAAGCTGGCATCTACGTGCGCCAGGCACGCGAGTCGCAGGGAATCACCCGTGCGGCCCTCGCTAAAAAAGCCGGTGTTTCGGAGCGCCTGCTCGCATCGCTCGAGCTGGGCGACGCTACGGGTATTCGGCTCGATAAGTTGCTGACGATTTTCAATGCTCTTGGACTGGCACTCGCCGCTCAAGGGGATATCGGCGAAGCGAAAAACGAGCGACCAGTCGACGCCCCGCATGCCAATCCGCTGCCTCGCAGCATCCCTAGGCGCCATCACGCTCAACGTCCTCATCATCGCAACCGTCGTAGTACCGCCATTCCGGCTCTTGCAGATGTCCCCTTTACATCCGCACTCTACGACGAGGTCTTCGCCGATTTCGCCATGTCCAATCTCGGAGTCTCGATTGCCGCAAACGCATCTAGCCAAACCAAGCCCGAAGGGAAATAGCCAATGGCCAGAACATCACTTCGGACCATTATTTGCGGCGTGCCTGCGGGAACGCTCACGCAAGATGAGAACGGTCTTATCAGCTTTACCTACGATCATGACTATGACGGGCCAGCCCTATCGACCAACATACCCGTATCGAATCGCACATACGGACAACAGGTCATGAATCCGTACCTGTTTGGCCTTCTACCCGACAGCGAAGACCAACGAAAAGCGATTGCCGCCGAATTCGACGTTAGGCCCAACAATCCCGTTGCGTTGCTCAGCCATATCGGACTCGACTGTCCGGGCGGAGTGCAGTTTTGTGCCGAAGAAGATGCCGACGCCGTCCTGCATCGCGTTGGCGAATACCGCCCTATAGACGACCACGAAATTGCTCTCCGTCTCAAGTCGATCAGAGATGACCGCGATGCATCGTGGATGGGTCTAGATGAAAGTTGGTCACTTGGAGGCAACCAGGGCAAGTTCGCGCTCGCGTTCATAAACGGCCGCTGGTGCGAATGCATGGGCTCCTCGCCCACGACGCATATTTTAAAAAATGGCGTTATCGGATTTAAACTCGAGGCTCTCAATGAGTTTGTCTGCATGAAAAGCGCCCAGCGCGCCGGTATCGCAACGGCAAACGTCGAATATCGAATGTTTGAGGACGAACCTGCCCTCATTGTTGAGCGCTATGACCGCGTGAAAGTCAAAGACGGAACGATCAAGCGTCTACATCAAGAAGACCTCTGTCAGGCACTTGGGGTGATGCCCGCCCAAAAGTACACGGCAGACGGCGGCCCGACCACACGCGATATTCAGGAGCTCCTCGTAAATACGAGCCACCATCAACTTAACCTGTATCTGTTTACGCAGATACTGTTCTTCAACGCCATTATCGGCGCACCGGATGCGCACGCGAAAAACTATTCCCTGCTCCTTGGAAACGACGGCGCAGCCATGATGGCTCGTATGTACGATGCCGCGTCGGGTTTGGCGTATGAGCGCATGCGCCGCCGGGCGCGCCTCGCCATGAGCGTTGGCGGCGAAAATCGTGTGGGGCGCATCGGTCCAGGCGCTATCCGCCGATACCACGGTATGGGCGACCCCGCGCTGGAGGCGGCGCTTACCGATGCCGGGCTATCCGAGAAGTTTTGCTTTGCAACCATGATGGACCTCGCCTACGAGGTACCCATTTGCATGGAAGAGGTCATGGACGAATACGCCGACCTGCCCGGCATGGCGGACCTGCGCGAGCATATGCTCGGCCCCGTCCGCGAAAACTGCCAGCGCACCCTCGACCTCATCAAGGCGGATATGGGCTAGACGCCAATCAATTTCCCATTTCTTAAAAGAAGAGAGGGGGCACCCGTCGCAAAAGCTCGGATGCCCCCTCTCGTAATGTCATTTGCAATCCGCTAGCACGTAGCTCAGACTGCTGCTAGCGCAACCTTTACGCAGCGAGGCGCTTGAGGACGTCGATGAGCAGCTCGTAGAAGCGCTCGGCAGAAGCGAGCTCCATGCTCTCGTCCGGGGTGTGGACATCGGAGAGCGTCGGGCCCACGGCGATGGCGTCCAGGCCGTGCAGGGCCTCGGCAAACAGGCCGCACTCAAGGCCGGCGTGAATGGACTCGATGCGCAGCTCGGAGTCAAAGAGCTCGCGATAGCTCTCGACAAAGACGTCGCGGACCGGCGAATGCTCGGCATAGCTCCAGCCGGGATACTCGAACTCAAACTTGGCGTCGAAGCCCAGGACATCGGCCAGTGTCTGCAGGCGGTCCTTGAACTCGTTCTGCAGCGAGGTGATCGAGGAGCGCGGGGACAGCATGATCTTGACCTCGTCGTCAGAAGTGGCAACCACACCGATGTTGGAGGACACCTCGACGGAGCCGTCGGTGGCGACGTTGCGGCGAATCACGCCGTTAGGGGCAAGACGCAGAGCGCGGATGAGGGCAAGCGCAGACTTCTGGTCCATGGCCTCGACCTCGGTGTCGTCGGCAATCTCGACGGTGCAGGTAAAGCCGGGGTCGAAGACCTCGAGCTCGGCGGTGACGTCGGCGATGATGCCCTTTGCGATCTGGGCCGCGGCCTCGGCGGCAGCGTGGTCGGCGTAGACCAGCTCGGCCTTGCACTCACGGTTGATGGCGTTGTCCTTGGTGCCACCGTTAAAGCTAACGATGGCGGGCTCGCCGGCAACCATCAGGCGGTCGATGATGCGGGCCATGATGAGGTTGCCGTTGCCGCGCTCCAGGTGGATATCGCTGCCGGAGTGACCGCCCAGCAGGCCGGAGATGTCGAGCGTGAGGGTACTACCGGTCTTGTGCTCGCGCGCGATCGGGCAGGTGTAGGTAACGACGACGCCGCCGGCGCAGCTGACGGTGGCAACGCCCTCTTCCTCGGAGTCGAGATTAATCATGGTGCGGGCGCTAATCTGGGACTTGTCGAGCGTCTCGGCGCCAACCAGGCCGGTCTCCTCGTCGGTGGTGAACACGCACTCGAGGGCCGGATGAGCAATCGAATCGTCGTTGAGCACGGTAAGCATCAGAGCGACAGCAATGCCGTTGTCGGCGCCCAAGGTGGTGCCGTTAGCGGTGAGGACGCCATCCTTGACGACCAGATCGATACCATCGGTCGTAAAGTCGTGCTCAACGGAGCCCAGCTTGTCGCACACCATGTCGATATGGCCCTGCAGCATCACGGTCGGGGCATTCTCGGCACCGGCAGATGCGGACTTGCGAATGATGACGTTGTAGACCTCGTCCTGGTACACATCGAGGCCGCGCTCCTTGGCAAACGCAACCAAGAAATCGCTGATGCCCTTCTCGTTGCCAGACCCGCGGGGAATCGCGCTGACCTCCTCAAAGAAATGGAACAGCTGGGCGGGCTCGTAGCCGGTGATCTTGTAGTCCATGGTGCCTCCTTGGCGCAACTGGTTAGACAATAAGACATGCGACTTGTATATTCCCAGACTTCGTTTGCATAAACCAGTCGAAAACGCCGAGCGTTCTCGCATCATCGGCTAACGGTGGACCGTATAGCGTAACGGTCACAATCACCGCAGCTCTACAAATCGAGGCGCCCTTGCCAGAGCGCCTCGATTGAGCGTATCAAATTGTCGCCACGCCCTACAGCGCGCCGGAGCCAGCTTGCATCATACCGCCGGGGCCCGAGGTCACGCCACTACTCACAGGCGCAGCGTTTCCGGTGTGCGGCGCCGCCGGAGCGGTATCGCCACCGAGCGTGCCCGCCGGACGCGGTGCCGGGATCTCGCCCGCACCATGGCTAAAGACAAACTTGCCGTCGGCCACATCGCACAGGACGGTATCGCCACTGCCCCACTCGCCGGCCAGCAGCTCCTCGGACAACGGATCCTCAATGAGCTTTTGGATGGCGCGGCGCAGCGGACGCGCACCGTTGGTGAGGTCGGTGCCCTCGGCCACAATCTTGTCGTAGGCCGCATCGGTGAGCTTGATGTTCATGCCGTTGGCAATCAGGCGCTGGCGCAGGTCGTCCACCAGCAGGTGAGCGATCTTGGTCAGGTTCTCGCCCGAAAGCTTCTGGAACACCACGATGTCATCGATACGGTTGAGCAGCTCGGGGCGGAACAGGCGCTTGAGCTCGCCCATCGCACGGCCGCGGATCTCGCTCGACGTGAGACCCTGCTCGCCGGTGGTGCCAAAGCCCACGCTCGCATCCTGCGCGATCTCGCGGGCGCCCACGTTGGACGTCATGATAATCACGGTGTTGCGGAAATCGACCGTCTTGCCCTGGCTATCGGTCAGGCGGCCCTCCTCCAGCACCTGTAGCAAGATGTTGAAGATATCAGGGTGCGCCTTCTCGATCTCGTCGAACAGCACGACCGAGTACGGATGACGGCGAACAGCCTTGGTGAGCTGGCCGCCCTCGTCGTGACCCACGTAACCCGGAGGGCTACCGATAAGCTTGGAGACCTCGAACTCGCTGCCAAACTCCGACATGTCGAAGCTGATGAGCGCGTCCTTGCTGCCAAAGAGATACTCGGCGAGCGTCTTGGCGAGCTCGGTCTTGCCCGTGCCGGTGGGGCCCAGGAAGATAAAGCTGCCGCCGGGGCGGCGAGGGTCCTTGAGCGGCGAGCGGCTGCGGCGCACGGCCTTGGCAACGGCCTCGACGGCCTCATCCTGACCGATGATGCGCGTCTTGAGCACGCTTTCGGCCTGCAGCAGGCGGCGACTCTCACTCTCGGTGAGCGAGGACACCGGCACGCCCGAGGTCACGGACACGATGTCGGCAATCTGGGAGACATCGATGGTGAGCGGACTGGCGTCGAGCTCGGCCGTCCAGGCAGCCTTGGCCTCGGCGAGCTCAATCTCGGCGGCTTTCTGCTGCTCGGTGATCTCGGCGGCCTTGTTCATGTCGTCGCTCTCGGTGGCCTCCTGTGCGGCAGCCTTGAGCTCCTCGATGCGATGTTCGGCCTCGCGCACCGGCTCGGGCGCGCGGTTGGCGGCAATGCGGGCGCGGGCACCGGCCTCGTCGATGAGGTCGATGGCCTTATCGGGCAGGAAGCGGTCCTGAATGTAGCGGTTGGAGAGGTTCGCGGCGGCCTCGATAGCACCCTGTGTGTAACGCACATGGTGGTGCTCCTCGTAGCGCGGCTTGAGCGCGGTCAGGATCTTGACCGTGTCCTCGACGCTCGGCTCCTCGACATCGATGGTCTGGAAGCGACGCTCGAAGGCCGGGTCCTTGGTGAGGTACTTGCGGAATTCCTCGGCCGTGGTGGCGCCGATAATCTGGAAGGCACCGCGCGCAAGTACGGGCTTGAGCATGGAGCTCGCGTCGATGGAACCCTCGGCAGAACCGGCACCGATGATGGTGTGCATCTCGTCGATAAACAGGATGACGTCGTCGGCTTCGGTTGCCTCCTGGATCACGTTCTTGAGGCGCTCCTCGAACTCACCGCGATACTTGGCGCCCGCGACAAGACCCGGCAGATCGAGCGTCCAGATATTCTGGTTCATGAGGTTCTCGGGCACGTTGCCGGCTGCAATCTGCTGAGCTAGGCCCTCGACGATGGCCGTCTTGCCCACGCCGGGGTCGCCCAGAATGAGCGGGTTGTTCTTGGTGCGGCGCGAAAGAATTTCCATCATACGCTGGACTTCCTTTTCGCGACCAATTACAGGGTCGAGCTCGCCGTCGCGCGCCTTCTGCGTGAGGTTAGTCGCGAACTGCTTAAGCGTATCGGTGCCACTCCCCTTTTGCTGAGAGGCATCCGAGCCGCTAAAGAACGGCAGGCCCCGTTATGGAGCGTTCATTCCGCGTGGCGCGTGAG
>CABUAL010000005.1 GCA_902489515.1 uncultured Collinsella sp.
CCTGTCCGCGCTGGGCTTGATCATCTTCGAGACGGCGCCGACCACGCAGCCGACCCCCAGGCCGGAAAGCCTCTTCTGCAGGTCGAAGCCCGTGACCCCGGACTCGTACACGCACCTGGCCCTGGGGTCCACGGAACGGACCCACTCCGCGACGGCGCCGGCGTCGTAGCCGAAGGTCGCGGCACGTACCTCCCCGGTCATGACGTCGAGGGAGACTGCCTTTATCGAGCGGGCGTGGACGTCGAGGCCGACGAAGGTGGTAGTATCGAGCATGGGAGCCCCTTCCATGAATGCGGCGTGGCCGCCACGGTTGGATTAGACACTCACCATTGTCGGCCTAATCCGCGGTCTTTCATGCAGCAGGGGCTCTCAATGTTTTTATGTCCTGCTCATATCGTCTGTGCCGGCAGTCTGGGATGTTCCTTGAGGTAGTCATTGGGGACGTTCTTTAATGACTGGTCGTTTAAGAACGTCCCCAACGACTACCCAGAATGAGAGTGGATAATCTCCCGTTTTTGGCCTATATCAGCGCTAAAAGTGGGAGATTATCCACTCTCATCGAGCAAGTGTCCGAAAATCCGCCCTCATTCCTTCTTAGGACCCTCCGTCCCCGAGGATTCGAGGCTCGCCTGCCGAATGGTCGATGCGGCCGTCCTGCGTCCATGTCACACTCAGGGGTGGCCTGACCCAACTTGGAAGGAGCCCCCATGAGCCTTGACAACGTAACTCTGCGTGCCGCCACGCTCGATGACCTGGCCGGCATCGCCGCCATCTACAACCAGCTGTGGTGCAACACGCTGCGCAACCGAGGCGACGTCGAAGCCGCCGATTTCTGTGCGCGCTTTAACATCGCCATGCAGCTGCAGCGCTCCCCCATCGCGCTCGTTGCCGAAGCTGAAGGCCGCATCATCGCCGCTTGCTGCATCGGTATCTTCGAAGACGGCAAACCACGCACCAATCCCACGTGGGAGCCCTGCTACAACGAGATGTTCGTCCAGGCAACCGAGATGGCAAAGACCGCCGATGCCAAGCTCGAAGGCTCGCTCTTTGGCGATAGCCGCGAGAAGGCAACAGCCGACCGCTTTGCCGCCACGGGCAACGAATATGCTCAGGGCCAGCTCAACCTGATCATCATCGTGCCCGAATGGCAGGGCAAGGGGCTCGGCCGTGCGCTCATCGACCTTGCGCGCGCCGAACTCGCCAAAGCCGGGTGCACCAAATTCTTCCTGATGAGCGACTGCAACTCCGACTGGCAGTTCTACGAGCACCTCAACATGAAGCGCATCTTGGAGGATCACAGCCAGGACACCGGCGACGGATTTATCGTCTATATGTACGGAGGCGACACGCAGGATTAACTTGCATGTCGCCTCACGGGCTTTCTACAAGACGGCCCAAACCATCAACCAAGACGAGTCAACAAGGCGCGCTCTCCTCGGCAGCAAGGGCATTCGTGCTGTAACGAGTGGTGGAGATGGCCACGCTTGCACACAACTGTCTCGGATAGATAGCGGTCGAGCAGGCGCGCCCATGTGCGTGCGTCAAGACGCTCCTCCGCCCTGCCATACAGCGATCGACGGAGTGCCTCGCCCATAATGCCGCTAAAATCATCGAGCTCAAGAGCGTACTTTGGGACAACGTATCCGACCAACGTCCCCACAAACGGGCTGTGCCCATTACACACGCAGCTGTTTATCAATGGTGCAGGCGGAATGTCATCGTCGTCCAGGTCAAATATGTCCAAGTCCAGCTCACCAGAAGCGTATGGGTGTATTCCGCGGTTAAGCATCTTAAAGATATGGACCGCGAGTCCAAAGTCATCCGTCTGTGGCGTAAACACGGGGGCATTCGTGGACGCTGCCAAGCTCTCGAAATCGCTGATGCCGGCTATCTCCATGAGTTGAAGCACCTCGGGGGCAATATAGCCGGGAGCGGCGCACGCAGTCCTATGTGTCACATCCGAAAGCGTAAAGCTATACGAGCGCCTTGATGGTATCCATGCCCGCATGCGCCGAAGCCTCGCAACCCTTCTGCCCGTTGAGCACGCACTCGAGCAGCGTATCGTATGCGCGCTGGGCTTCGGGGGCCAGGTACGCCCTGTTAAACATGCCCTCGGGTCGCACGTTTCCCTTCGAGTCGATCATATAAGGCCCCAATCTGTTTGGTTTCCCCAGATTGTGTGCCCGCACACCCAAGCCGCACGGCCCGCCGTTCAGCTGAAACCACCACACAAAAAGTCCGCCGACCATTGAAGTCGGCGGACTTTCGCGTGCGGACAATCAAGCACTGTTCACCATGGAACTGCTATTTACAGCGCGCCTTGGGCTGCTGCTGGGTGATGCAGTGGATGTTGCCGCCACCATAGATGACCTCGCGCGTCATGATGCCGATGACCTCGCGATCCGGATAGGCGGCTTGGATATCCTTGAGTGCCTGGGCATCGTTAGGGTCGCCAAACTGTGGCACCAGCACCGCCCCGTTGATGGGCAAGAAGTTGAGGTAGCTGGGCTCAAAGGCGTCCTCGGGAGTACGCGGCAGCACACCCTCGACCGGATCGATGGTCGATGCCTCCTCCTCGGTCATATATACCGAGGTCGCAGGCATAATCACCTTGTGGATCTTGAGCTTGCGGCCACGGGCATCCGTCGTCTCGGAAAGCGTCTTATACGCCTCTTGGCACTCCTTGTAGAACTTATGGTTGGGATCATCGGTCCACATGCAGCAGACCTCGCCGGGCGCACTAAAGCATGCGACGTCGTCCACGTGCCCGTTGGTCTCAAACGGGTCGATGCCATCCTTGATCCAAATGACCTTCTCGATGCCCAGGTACTCGGCAAGCTTCTCCTCGATCTGCTCCTTGGTGTACTGGGGATTGCGGTCCTCATTGAGCAGGCACATCTCGGTAGTCACCACGGTGCCCTGGCCGTCGCAGTTAAACGAGCCACCCTCGAGGATATAATCCTCGGGACGATAGCGGTTAACCTGCTCGAGCTGTGCCACCTGCAGGCCAATGGAAGCGTCCTTGTCCCACGGGAAATACAGGCCGTCAATGAAACCGCCGTAAGCATTAAAGTGGAAGTGCGAAAGAGCAACCTCACCATTGTCATTAACGAGGAACGCCGGGCCGGGGTCGCGAATCCAGCTGTCGTTGTACTCCATGTGGATAACGCGCACGTTCTCAACGCCGTCGAAGATCTCACACACCGCGGGGAAGTCTTCAGTGTTGACGCCCACAGTGATGGGCTGAAAACGTGCAACGGTCTTAATAATCTCGGTAAAGACCTTTTGCGCCGGCTTGGCACCACAGCGCCACACATCCGAGCGATGCGGCCACAAAATCCAGGTGCGCTCCTGCTCTTCGTACTCGCCGGGCATGTAGAATCCGTCCTTCTTTGGCGTAGACTCGCTCTCGTAAATGGTCTTCATTTCAAGCTCCTAAATCTCGGTGCTTTTGCTTGACGAGACCATGATGCGGCCGCACCGAGATGTTCTCAATGGTCCCTCGAGCCCCTTTCAGCGACCGACGGTATACCATTCGCTGACCTAAAGTTCTATTCAGGCCGAGAACATGACATACTGGGTTCCACAATGGAAAGGATGCCCTATGCCCCCATGCAATAAACAGCAGACTATTGAGTTGGACAGTACGACCTGGACTGCTCTCAACGAGCTCGCGCTTGCAATCCACGCATCACACGGTGTCGATAAGCTGCAAAAGGAGACCCTCGAGGGAACGACAGGGCTCGTGCCCCATCGGATCGCCATGTTCGACCTGATCGAGGCGGCGGGCAGTGATGCCCCACGCTACGTCCACCCCGCAAGCAGCGGAATGGACGACCGCGCACTGAGCGACTACTACAACCGCTACGCCGCGATGGACTATACAACATGGAGCTTTGACTTACATAAGGTCGGCGTCTACCGCGACCTCGACCTCGTCGACATCGAGCGACGCGATGCCACGCCCATCTATCGCAAATGGATGGAACCGCAGGGCGTCTACTTTGGCTGTACGGCCACGCTCGCGCACAACGACAGCCCGCTAGGAAGCATCACCCTGTTTCGTGAACGCACGGCCGGAGACTTCACCGACACCGAGCTCGCAATCCTGCTCGAAGTCGCTCGGCACGCGAGCCTCGCGCTCGCCAACCTCTATCCTCGGGGCATTAAACTCACCCAGACAGAAGACACAAACCAGCTAAATGCTTTCATTACAGAACACAATATCCAACCGCGCGAAGCCGAAGTCATGCGGCTCATGCTCGACGGCAAAACGAACAAACAGATGGCAAACGAGCTATTCATAAGCGAGTCAACCGTCAAGAAGCATGTCAACGCCATCTATCGCAAGCTCGGCGTCAGCAACCGCCTGGGCCTCATGACTGCCACGCAAAACATCCCGCGATAAAAAAGGGTGCCCTCCATGCAGAGAACGCCCTTCGATTTCGCCATTTGAATTAGTGTCGGCTCTGGCTCAAAGAGTAGACAGGTTTATTTTGGCAGGTTTTATCTGGGCAAATGTCAACCGCCGCGAGGGAGCTGCCTTCCCTCGCGGCGGTCTTCTAGCAGAAAAACCAAGTGAGTAGGCTTTTTGTAGGAGACCAAGCACGCCCCAAAACGCCACAGCTCTGACCTGCGGTTTTATTGAGTATTTGTTGCGATGTGCTCGGCATATCCAAATAAGTCTACTCACTTGCATCTAAGACGCACCAGATAGGCAAAAACCGCCGCAAAAAGGGGGCCGGTTCCCTTCGCGGCAGCCGTTAATACGCCGAGCTTGTTATCGTAAAAGCCAATCACGCGCCGAAACCACACTACAGTCTTTCGACTCATACGTTGAGTCCACGCGGGCCACAACATAGCGCGCATCTTTTGCAATGTCGATCTCATCGCATACAGTCTGTAGATGGCGGGCGTACTTATCGTGATACGTTCTGGATGATTTTATTTCGATAGCCTTGGGACTCCCTGAGTTTGTACAGTCGAGCAAATCGATTTCACGCTTGCTGTCGTCCCTATAGAAATACAGCTCGGGATTCTCGCCCACGTTGAGATGGCTCTTCGCCGTTTCGGAAACGATGAGGTTTTCGAAAACGGCCCCCAGATAAGGGCTCTCCAATAGTTGCTCCAGTGATCCAATTTTGAGCAAGTAGCAGAGCAGCCCCGTGTCGTAAAAATAGAGCTTGGGCGTTTTAGTTAGACGCTTCTTGGCATTTGCATAATAGGGCTGCAGCGAAAACGTCAGGTAGCTCTGCTCCAGGATGGACAACCAGCTTTTAATGGTCGATACGCTCACGCCCGTATCTCGAGAAAGCGAGGATATATTGATGAGGGCACCGACGCTCTGAGCAATTATGGACAGAAACTTATGAAACTCCGCCTTATTGCGCACATCAAGCAAGCCCACAACATCGCGCTCAACATAGGTATCGATATAGCTGGGAAAATAAACCGAGGACGGCATTCCGGCGGAACGCAGGCGAGGGTATCCCCCTTCGAGCGCGAACAAATCCACTTCCAGCTGCCCCTGCTGGCCCCTCTCCGCTTCTCGAAACGATAATGGCAGCAATTTTAAGATCCCGACTCGCCCGGCAAGAGACTGCCCGATGCTTTTCATCATCAAAAAGTTTTGCGAGCCTGTAAGGATGTATTGACCGGCGTCTCCCCGCTCATCCGAAACAACCTGGATCATTGAAAACAAATCCGGGGCGTATTGCGCCTCATCGATGATGAGTCCGCCCTTTCGGTTGCGGATAAAACTCACCGGATCCTCCAAGGCCGCGCGCCTCGTTTGAGGGTCCTCAAGCGTGACGTAGGAATAGTCGGGAAAGGCATGCCGAACCAGCGTAGACTTACCACTCTGCCTAGGCCCTGTCAACGACACAACAGGAAACCAGCCTGCCATGCGAATGAGCAACTCATGCAAATCCCTGTTAATGAACTCAGCCATATCAACGCCCCTTATTACGCTGTTACCATAATCGAATAGTTTCATTCTCCATAATCTTATAGTAGCGTTTACCATAATCTTATAGTAACCCAGTTCAAAAGCATTATTTATAGAGCCGAAATCTCAGACCCTAAATAACAAAAGCCACCACAATGGGGGCTGTCCCCATTGTGGTGGCTTGCAGGCGAGTTAACTTGTTCGACTATCGTACGCCAGCCATGTCCGAGCCTAGAGCGTGGCAAGGCGCTTAGACTCGTGCGCGGCGAGCGCAATGGAGATGATGCCAGTAATGGCATCGGCCACCACCAGGGCGATCCACACGCCCTCGACACCCATCATGTTGCCGAGGAGGTACATAAGCGGCACCGAGCAGATCACATAGCGAAGCAGGCCCGTAAACGTGGCGACACCCACCTTCTCGACCGCCTGGAAATACATCGACATGGTCATGGCAAGATAGCCCAGGGCAACAGCCAGGATGACAGTACGCGTGGCGTTGGCGGCAACCTCAACGAGCGCAGGATCGCTGCCGGCAAAGAAGGCGCACACCGGGGTGGCGGCAAGCCAGAGCGCGACGGTGACCAGCGCCAGCGTCACAACCTGGTACTTAAGCGTGCAGGAGAGCGTCTCCTTAAGGCGTGCCCAAGCCTTTGCGCCGGCGTTGAAGGCAGCGATGGGCTGCAGACCGTAGGAGAAGCACTGGGCAACCATCATGGTAATGTAGAGGATGTAGCCGTTGATCACGCCAAAGGCTGCGATGTAGAGCGAGCCCATGTCGCCGCCGAGCGAACCCAAAAGCGAGTTGGCAACGGTATTAAAGATAAAGGTCGCACCCTGGACCAGGAAGAACGGGAAGCCGATCTTGAAGATCTGGCCGCAGATGGCGAGGTCGAGCTTAAGGTCGGCCAGGCTAATCTGGAGCTGGGACTTTTTGCCCCCGATGAACCAGAAGATACCGATGGCCCAGATACCGATGGAAAGCCCGTAGTACACGCCGGCGCCCATAACGCCAAACTTGAGCACAAACGTGGAAAGCGCGAGCCAACAGATGGCGACGATGGCCGAAACGGTCATGAGGTTGGCCTGGATCTGAACCTTCTCGTCCACACGCATCACAGCGGTGATCATCTGGCCAATGACCGTGAGCGGCAGCAGCACGGCGAAGGTGCGCACGCCGGCAACGGTATCGGCCATGATGTCGGGCGTGGCGCCAAAGAATGTGCAGATGGGCTCGGTAAACACTGCCATCACCACAGCAAGCAGCACACTCACGATCGTGGTGAGCCAAAAGCCCTGGCTAAAAGCCTTGCTTGCGCCCTTGATGTCGCCGGCACCCAAAAGGTTGCCCACCACGGCGGGCACGCCGGTGCCAAACAGGTTGCCAAAGGCCAGGTTGATGTACTCGACCGACATAATGATCGAGACACAGGCCAGGCCGTGGGCACCTAGGCCCCAACCCATCACGAGGCCCTCAAGGACCACCATGATGATCTGGGCGAGCATGCCCTGGCCGGTGACGATGGTGTACTTACGCACCAGACCGGGAATCGGTTGGGAGGCGAGCTCGCGCTCCTCCTCCACGGCAGCGGTTACTTCTTCTGCCATTGTTCTCCCCTTTCCTTGAGAGAGTAGTGCTGAATGGATGTCAGGCGGCTGACAACTGGCACCAAGCCGCCCAATCAAACGATGGCGCTATGCCTCAAAGACCACCTTGCCGGCGATCATCGTGAGGGCTGCGGTAGCCTCGAGCACCTCGGCCGGCTCGCAATCAAAGAGATTGCGGTCGAGCACGCAGATATCTGCCTGTTTGCCGCACGCGAGCGTGCCGATGCGGTCCTCGGCATGCATGGCGTAGGCGCTGCCATAGGTGTAGGCGCGCAGAGCCTCGGCCATGGTAATGCGCTCCTGGGGGAACCAGCCCTCAGGGTTGGAGCCGTCCTCGAGCATGCGGAAGACCGCGCCGTACACCTCCTCCATGGGCTCCAAGCCCACAACGGGGAAGTCACTGCCCAGGTGCACCACGGCTCCGCTGGCAAGCAGGCTATGCAGGGGCCACGAAAGCGCGGCACGCTCGGGACCCACGGCATCGTCCTTGGCGAGATCGGGCATATCGAGCAGCATGTGCCACGGCTGCATGCCGGGGCAGACGCCGAGCTCGGCATAACGCGGCATATCCTCGGGTTGAACCGTCTCGTTGTGCTCCATGGAGTGGCGACAATCCCGCTTGCCATGCAAGCGCTCACCCTCCTCAAAGCAATCGAGCACAAAACGCACCGAGCGATCGCCGATTGCATGGATGCGCGTGTCAACGCCCCATTCCTGCGCCCTCAGGATGGCAGCACGGATGCGCTCCGGCTCCTCCGCGGGCTCACCACAGGTATCGGGCGCGTTGCTATAGGGCTCAAGCATCCAGGCGGTATGGTCGGAGCACACGCCATCAAGGAACTGCTTAAAGCCGTGCCACTCCACCTGCGTACCCGGGAAGGCATATTTCTCCTTGATCTGCTCGAGCGTCAAGGACTCGTTTTCGAACAGGTCGGTGTACAGGAACACGCGCAGCGGCAAGTCGTCCTTGGCATTAAGACCTGCCAACACCGCATACGGGTTTTCCATGCTCACAAACGTAGGATTGACCATGCCGACCGTAGTGATTCCCAGGGCATTGGCGCGCCGGGCGGTTTTTGCAAACGACGCGTCAACAACCTCGGGCGCTGGGTCGTAGACCTCGTCCATAAAGAAGGCGCCGGCGTTGTTGGAAAACACGCCCGTCAGATTGCCGTCGGCATCCTTAAGGATCTTGCCGCCTGCGGGATCGGGCGTCTGCGAAGTTACTCCCACCTTGTTGATGGCGCAGGTATTGGCACTAAAGGTATGCAAGTCAACCTGCTGCAGAAATACCGGGCGGTCGGAGATGTACTCATCGATCATCGCGGCCGTGGGCATCTCGGGGACATCCCACTGGAACTGGATAATCTGGCAGCCCAGAATCCACTCGTTATCGGGATGGTCGGCCGCAAACGCCACGACACGTTCCATCGCCATCTCAAAACTGGTGCAGTCGATGAGGTTGACGGCAAAATCGGGGTCGGTCATAAACGCGCCCTGGGCAAAATGCGTGTGCGAGTCGATCAGGCCGGGCATGACGAGCTGGTCGCCAAAGTCGCGCACCTCGGTATCGGGACCGATAAACGGTGCCAGGTGAGCATCGTCACCGCAGGCAACGATTTTATCGCCCCGCACGGCAACGCCGCCCTTAAACGGCTCGAGCCCATCGCCGGTAAAGACGGCGTCGCTCTTGATAACTACATCAGCCTTGTCCATGTGAGCCTCCTCGGGCATCTTTGGTTGCAACGCGGACGCACCGCCCGCGTGGGCACTCGGTTGGGAGCGTAGCGCTCCCGCATCGGCGCGTGCCTACAAGCCGTGCTCGGACGTCTGTCCCACGTCCGCAGCTTCGCGCTACACCCATTGATACACAGGGGCAAATCCGTGCCAAGGCCAGGGACCGCAAACGGTCAGTTTAAGCAGGTTTACACGCTTTACCTGCAGGTTTATTGTCTGAGATTATTACCGCTTCATTACGCCCAACGGTGTGGCCGCCCACACAGCAAGACCCGCATGCGAGGAAGAATGAGGCTAGGAACGCCAAAAGGTATCTATAAGGTCATCTCGGTTGGAGACGCCGCTTTTAACGTAGATGCGATGCAAGTGTGCCTTGACCGTGCCAGGGCTGATGACCAACTCGCTGGCGATGTTTTGGGCGTCGTTGCCCTTCAGCACCAGCGTGAGCACCTCCTGCTCGCGCCGTGACAGCTTATGGGCGTCGGCATAAATCACCACACGCGATGCGAGATCGTCCTCAGAGCTTGCGCTCTCGGCTGCCACGTCCTCATCGGCACGCGGATGACGGGCATACACACGCAGGATATGGCTAAACTGGCAAAAAAGCTGAGCCGCGCATACCACGAGCAGCACGTTTTCGGAGATATTGCGCTCGGACAGATACCACAAAAAGAGGCCGATGACGGGGTTTTGGGAGTCGGGGCGGCAGAACAAGATCATGTAGGTGTCCTCGGCGATCACGCAAAACACAAGAACGAAGGCCACCTTCCAAAAGAGCTTTGAGCGGTCGAGGTCGAGTTTCTCAACACGCGTTGCTCTGTACCGGTAATGCCAGGCGGCATAGGCAAGACATCCTACATTGCCCAGGTCACGCGTGAGCCAAAAGAGATACTGCTGCACCTCTCCGGCAGCGCCGCTGCGAGGCACCAGCAGCAATTGCAAGATTGAAAACGGCACGATAGCGAGTCCGAGCATGCGCGACGTCGGTCTTTTGCGCAAGCGCGCAAACATCCATAGCACCACGCAGGCATAGATGGCAATACCAAGCACGCAGCGCAGCAAGGGGTGCTGCAGCGGCTCGCTAAAGGTAACGGCGTAGTCGTATTTGAGCCGATTGTACTCGTCAAAAAAGATGACCGACATATCGAGCATATAGAGCAAAAAACCCGCCGCGGCCACGAGGCTGTCGCGACGGCGCGTCATGAGCCAAACCACCAATGCCACGGCACTGGTCACCAGAGCCACACCCATGATAATCGTGGTGTAGATATAGAACGCGAAACTCATGCCCGCCTCCCCTGTCTAGATGCTGTGAGGATGTTGACAGATTCTTTGCCGCAAGATTAGACTCACCGATTAAACGTACTGTATCGTTTAGATAAACAAGCTGTGTCTCACCGATGAAAGGAGATGCCATGACACCGATCGCTCCGCTCAAGATGCTCGTCGCGCCCGCCGCCAAGGCCATCACCCGACTCGGTTCTTCCATGACCTACGACAATGTCCCCTGCGCCGTTGAGGCGCGTTCGGACAGCTGCCCCTACCTGGGCCACGTCCCCTACTTTGCACCCAAGCTCGCATCTGATCCCGAGCAGCGTGAGCAGTAATCCAAGATGCATCTAGCACCGCACAACTCGCGGCGCTACTGTTTTGGTGCAAAGCGACCTGTCCCCCTTGCGCCAACGCCGGGATTGTCGATGCTGCGGCCGCGGCGCGATATGAGGCGCGAAACCTCGCCCAGCAACACGCCGATCACCACACCCATGAGGATCGGCAACTTTGACATCTCGGCGGGCGAGCTGTTAAGCGGCACGATTGTCGCAACAATCGAAAGCACGAGTTCTACCACCGGCACCGCAAGCGCTACCGCAAGCACCTTGCCCTCGAAGGGCGCGCGAAACACACGCGGGCGGTCGTCGTATTTACGCAGGCGCCAAAACGCCGGGAACATCGGGATATAGCTCATGAGCAGAAAGACGACGTTCATCGAGAAGAAGACCCAAAAGACGTCGGAACCTTCACCCAGCGGAATCTGAAGTAGCAGCACCAAGCTGGCAAAACAACCGTTAATGAGTGCCGAGCCGTTGGGCATGCCGGTCTTCTTGGACACCAGCGCAAAGGGACGCGGCATGTTGCCATGGTGCGCGGCATAGCTCGCCACGTTGTTGACGCCAAAGCTCCAACAGATCATGTTGGCAAACAGCGTTACCAGAAAGGCCACGCCCACGACCATCGTCAGCGGGTGAGCGCGCCCCACCATGGCGGCAACCGCGTCCACAATGCCCGAATCGAGTGAAAGCTGCTCGGTGGGAACCGCGGCTCCAATACCGATGCCACAGATAATGTAGATCGCCGCGATGGCAACGCCACCGGCGATAACCGCCTTGGGGATATCGCGCGATGGGTTCTTCATCGTGCTGGCAAAGGTCGCGACCACCTCAAAGCCCATAAAGTTGAATAGGATGATTGAAAGATACGTCAGTGAGTTAGTGTCTCCCAGATCGGGGACAAATGTCTTAAACGACATATCGTTGGCAAAGCCGTTGTTGCAGGCAAACCAGATGCCGATGATTCCCACCACGGCGGTAATGAGCACCTTGATGACGGCGCCGCCATCCATGACCCAATCGGCCTCGGCCACCGGCTGCATTGCCATGACCGTGACGCCCCACACAAAGGCAAGCTCGATGGCAATTCGGACCCCAAGCGAAAATTCGATGCCCCATACCGCATTGATGACACTGGGGAACATGCAGGCGATACTTGCCACCCACAGTGGAAAGTTGACCCAATAGCACCAGGAGCAGCGGGCGCCCCAACGGTCGCCCAAGCCCAGGCGAACCCAATCGTACAGGCCGCCCTCGGAATCGAACGCCGTACCGAGCTCGGCCACCACCAGGCCATAGGGAAGCAAAAACGTAATGATGAGGAAGATCCACCAGAAGAACTGCACGTTACCCATGGCAGATGCCGGAGCGGCCGCCTCGATGGTAAAGACAACGCAGATAACCGAGAGGATGACCTCGAACAGGGAGAACTTTTTACCTGCCACGACACGCTCCCCCTACAGCAAAAAGGATGGCATCTGTACCGAAGGCGCAGCCCAAGGTAGGGTTGCAGGCCGCGTCACCGGTGCAGGTGCCATCCCAAAGAGAAGAGAGGATACAATTGTTGGACCAACGCTCGCGGAACAGGCGCGTGTAGATAACGATACGCTGGTACATAGATACTCCGATCAAAACGGCCGCGATTGCGACCGGAATCTTTTGGCAATTGAAGACGCGTCTGACCTGGGATATTCAAGCGAACAATTGGCCTAACCCGCAATAAATCCCAGATCAGACGCGTACTCAATCAAAGAGGCGGGCACTCCGAAGTGGAGGCAACGGAGTGCCCAAAGAAAAACCCAGCCGACCAAGACATCGAATAAACCGACCATCAATGCCCCGAGATGGTCCGATTCACCGACCGTCCGATTGATCGGCTGGGTTCCCGAAGCATCACGGCTCAGGAAGCCAGACGATTAAGCGTCTGCGTGATTGGCTGGGTTTCCGAGGTGCGGCAGATTGCCCTGAAAGAGGAGGGCATAGACCTTAAGGGTCATGCCCGACGATTGAAGGGCAAGGTGCCGTGCCTCGGGAAGACAGACAATTACGCGGACGGCTCCTGCTGAGTAATGCAGTGGATGTTGCCGCCACCGAAGACGACCTGCTCGGACTGAACGCCGACGCACTTGTAGACGCCCTCGCCCCAGACCTCGTCGTAGATCTTCTGGAGCGTGTCGACGGCCAGCTGGTCGTTCTCGTCGCCGTACTGCGGGACGATAACGCCGTGGTTGGTCACGAGGTAGTTCATGTAGGAGGCGATCAGCGGCTCGTCGGGGACGCGCGGCTCGGCGTTCTCGTCGGCGTCGATGGTGTCGCAGGAAGCCTGGTCCATGAACAGCGGGTTCACGGGCATGCAGAGCTTGTAGACCTTCATCTTGCGGCCCTTGGCGTCGACGGCGTTGGAGAGGGTCTCGTAGGCAGCGTGGCACTGCTCGTAGAACGGATACTCGGGATCGTCGGTCCAAATGCAGGCCATGACGCCCGGCGCGATGAACGTGGCGACGTCGTCGATGTGGCCGTTGGTCTCCTCGGGGTCGATGCCCTCCTTGACCCAGATGACCTTCTCGACACCCAGGTAATCCTTGAGGTGCTCGTCCATGTAGGCGCGAAGCTCCTCGCTCCAGGGCTCAAACTTCTTGTGGTACTTGGGCCAGATGGACTCGGGATCCTCTTCCTCCTCCAGAACCGCAGAGCAGGTGCGGCCCGGGGAAAGCAGGCACTGGTCGGTCACGACAAGGGTGCCCTCGCCGTCGACGGTGATGGAGCCGCCCTCGAGGATCATGTCATCGGGACGATAGCGGCGGCAGCCGGAGAGCTCAGCCATCTTGAGGGCGATCTGCTCGTCCTTGTCCCACGGGAAGTACAGGCCGTCGACGAGGCCGCCGTAGGCGTTGAAGTGCCAGTGGTTGGCGCGCTTCTCGCCCTTGCCGTTGATGACGTAGGTGGCGGCGGTGTCGCGGAACCAGGCGTCGTCGGTGGTCATCTCGATGACGGTGACGTTCTCGTCGTTCTCGAAGACGGCCTTGCAGTTGGCGTAGTCGACCTGGTTGGCGCACATATAGACCGGGGTGAACTCGGAGATGGCGCGGGCGATGGCGGCATACTGCTTCTGGGCCGGCTTGGCGCCGTGGGCCCAGGTGTCGGTGCGGTGGGGCCAGCCCATCCACACGCGATCCTGCGGGGCGAACTCGGCGGGCATGAAGAAGCCGTCGGCCTTGGGGGTGGACTCGGACTCGGTGATCGTACGCATAAGATTTCCTCCAAATCGAACGATCGCTTGCTGCGGGCGGGTTACCCGCAGCCTAAAACCAAGAGATGGTAGGCGCCCGTTCCCCGGCAAAGGTCGGGGCGCCCGGCGCCGGTTTTCACGGAGTCGCACCGGCAAGCGACGACGTAACCAAGTGCGCGGAGACAAAACGCACGAAGGATACGGAAGAGAGATTGGGGTGGGCGGTGGTTACCGGAGCTATCGCTCACACCCACCCCGGGGAATGGTTAGCAAACCTGTCGCTTGGGCACGTCTCCGAAGAGGCTAGAGTGCCCGGAGTCGGGAGCGACAAGCCCGACGAAGCGCACGTTGGTACGCGAGGAGGGTTGGAGCCCCAGAACCGGGTGCTCTAGTTCTCCTCGGCCTCGGCGGCCTCCTCAGCGAGACGCTGAGCTGCCAGCTCGGGAGTGAGGCCCTTGTACTCGGTCTCGCGGCCCTTGGCGCTAACGACGCGGACAACCTCGCCGATGAGCAGAAGCACGATGAAGATAACGATCATCGGGAGCTTGTCGCCAATTTCAGCGGCAGAGAGCGGCACCAGCGTTGCAACGATGGCCAGGACCAGCTCGATGCAGGGGATGGCCAGCATGACCTTCATCATGGCGCCCTTAAACGGGAACGTGAAGATGCGCTCGCGGTTGGGGTCGTTCTTACGAAGGTTGAGGAACGCCGGGAACATCGGGATATAGGTGAGCAGCAGGAAGACGACGGAGGTGCCGAAGAGCATCCAGAAAACACCGTTGGAGATGGCGTCGATGGGAACGAGCTGCAGGCACAGCACCAGGGAAGCAACGATGGCGTTGACCAGGTTGGCGCCGTTGGGCATGTCGTCATCCGAGATCATCGAGGCGAAGACCTTGGGCATGTTGCCGTGCTCGGCAGCGTAGCGGGCGACGGAGTTGACGCCGAAGGACCAGGCGGCCATGTTGGCGAACAGGGTGATCAGGAAGGCGATGCAGATGACCTTGAAGATCATGGAGTCGCCCACCATGGTCTGGACTGCGACAATCATGCCATAGTCGGGGTCGATGGAATCGGCCGGCACAGCAGCGCCGATGCCAAAGCCAGCGAACAGGTAGATCACGGCGATGGACAGGCCACCGACGATGATAGCCTTGGGGATATCGCGAGCGGGATCGGCCATGTCGTCGGTCATGGTGCAGATGACCTCGAAGCCCATGAAGTTAAAGATGATGATCGACAGGTAGCCGAGAGCGTTGGTGTTGGTGAGCTCGGGCAGGAAGGTGGCAGCGGACATGTCGTTCGCAAAACCGTTCTCCATGGCATACCAAATGCCCAAAGCGCCAACGATAACGGCGACGGCGACCTTGATGATGGCGCCACCGTTAAGGACCCACTCGGAGTCGGCCGCCTTGGAGCGGCCCATGAGGTAGACGATCCACACAAAGGCAAGATCGATACCCATCTTGGCGATCAAGTTGAACTCGACGCCAAAGACCATGCCCAAAATGTCGGGGAACATGGTAGCCAGCGAGGCGATCCACAGCGGGTAGTTGACCCAGTAGTAGTACGAGATGCGGGCGCCCCATTTGTCGCCCAGGCCATCGCGAACCCAGTCGTAAATGCCGCCCTCGCCGTCATAGGTGGTACCGAGCTCGGCGACAACCATGCCGTAGGGAAGCAGGAAGGTCAGGATCAGGAAGATCCACCAGAAGAACTGCTGGTTGCCAATGGCAGCAGCAGGAGCGGCGGCCTCGCAAACGAAGACGACGCAGATGATGGTCGAAATGACCGTCAAGAAGGAAAGCTTTTTCTTTCCGTCGCTCATGATGAGCTCCTTCGCTCAGTCTTGGACAGATCCGAGGCCCTAAGGTATTAAGGCAATTGCTTGGGCCTCGGTGAGCGGGCGACAGGAGACGAGCATCCGCCGCCCGCAAACGTGCTTTTAGAAGCCTTGAGGCTTAGAGCTGCTCGAGAGCCTCGAGAGCGGCGTGGAGCTCAGCCTTGGCGGAGTACTCGACACCCTCATCGTTGAGCGGGGTGCGCTTGCCCAGGGCGGCAAGGAGAGCACGGATGGAGTGCTTGCGGTTCTCGGCCTCGACCCAGCACAGGGAGCGCTCGGGATCGTCCATGACCTCGTCGACGACCTCCTCGTTGCGAGTGGCCGGCAGGCAGTGCATGAACTTGGAGTTGGGGCCAGCGAAGTTCATCATGTCCATGGTGACCTGATACTTGGGATAGAACACGTCCATGTAGTTCTCGCCCGAGACCTCCTCGTCGTACAGGCCATACCACACGTCGGTGTAGATGAAGTCGGCGCCCTTGATGCACTCGATGTCGTCGGAGATGACGACAGAGCCGCCGGAGACCTTGCAGTTCTCCTCGGCGATGGCCATCATCTGCTTGCCGAACTCGGCGCGCTCCTCGACGGTGCCAACGTGCAGGCCGCCGTCGGGGATCTGGTGGCCCTTAGGTCCAAACTGGACGAACTTCATGCCGACCTTGGAGGCGATGAACATGAGGGAGACGCAGACCTGGGTGGCGTCGCCGATGAAGGCCAGGGTGCAGTCCTCGATCTTCTTGCCCTCGGGGAGGTTCTCGAGCATGGTCATGAGGTCGCCCATCTCCTGCGTGGGATGGTTGAACTCGGACATGCCGTTGATGACGGGCACAGCAGAGCCCTCGGCGAGGCCGACGACGTCCTTGTGACGGTCAACGCGAGCCATCATGATGTCGAGCAGCGAGCCCATAACGCGAGCGGTGTCGCCCAGGGACTCGTGACCGCCGAGCTGGATGGTGCCAGGGCCATAGAACTGAGCATGGCCGCCGAGGTCGGTCATAGCGGTCTCGAAGGAAAGACGAGTGCGGGTGGAGACCTGCTGGAAGATCATGCCAAGGCTCTTGTTGCGGAGCAGGTGCGGATAATAACCGTCAACCTTGATGGCCTTCTTCATTGCTAGGCCAAGATCCTCGATAGCCAGGATCTGCTCTTTGGTAAAGTCGTTGGTGTCGATGAAATCCTTAGGCAGTGCCATGTCGATTTCCTTTCCGCCGGTCTTGCCGACTATTACTATGAGGCGCTCGAACATCACGCCTCGTGTTGACAAGACCATCATTCACCCGTATGCAATTTTTACCTAGTTTATTCGGGATTAAAGACCGTTCACGGAGTTACACCCCCTCTAAACCAATATAAACCCGCAGGTCAAGAGTTTACAGGGGGTTTACCATCTAGAACCGCGAACGGTATACGGCTATGCTGTATCTCGGCGCCTAATCCGCAATGAAACGAAGGGTTGAGACGTCTATATCCCACAAGGTATACAGAACTCGGCCATAGAATAAATGAGATGGGACGGTGACAGATGAACACCCTGATGTTCTTCTATACCCTAGCGATACTCGTGATCTGTATTGTGACGGCGGTGCTCTCGCTTGCCGCCTATGCCTCGTCCCGTCGACGCTTCTTTATCTATGGCAGCGGCGTATTTATCTGCTATGCCATCGAGATGACCGAGATTTTCTTTTTTGAATACACGCTGCAAAACCAGAGTTTTCCAGCCAGCGACTATTACTCAATTACCATGCCTGTGTTGCGGACCTTTGTGGCGACCGCTTCGTAGGCTTTTATTTGGCTCATTGCCATGGATTTGCTCGACAAGCATTCAAAAAAGCAGTTTGTCATTCCCGTCGCAACGTTCTTGCTGAGCGAGCTGCTGATTATCGTCGCTGTCCCCTACGGCCCCATTCATCAATGGCTCTACTACACGATGCGTCAGGTATTCCTTGTTTTCGTGGGGCTATATATCTTTTGGACGGCACGCAAGAGCACACAAGTCGAGCTGAAGGCACGCGTTAACAACCAACGAAAGCACCTGATTATCGGCGCTATTCTGGTCGGTTGCATCGTTGCCGAGGATTTCTACAACATTCTGATTGTCCCCATGAGTCTGGCGCCCTCTTGGCTGCAACTATATCTGTCCGAGCGCAACTTTAGCGAAAACATCTTTGCCTGCTACTTTGCGATTCTGCTGATCATCTACTCCTACCACGTGCTTTCAATCCGCATGCAGGAGGCGCCCGAGGAAAAGAACGTCAGCGATCTTGACCGACACATCGAAGAGCAGATGCCCTTCTATCGCAACGCCTACAAGCTCTCCAACCGTGAGACCGAAGTTATGCGTCTGGTCGTACTGGGCAAATCGAACCAAGAGATCGCTGACGAGCTATTCCTTGCCGTGGGCACCGTCAAGACCCACATCCACAACATCCTGGTCAAAACCGAACAACAAAACCGCACGACGCTCATCCTCCACTTTTGGAAGCGATAACCTGCCAAAAAGGGACAGGTTTATTTTGGCAGGTTTTAT
>CABUAL010000006.1 GCA_902489515.1 uncultured Collinsella sp.
CGTTGGGTTCCGCTATATCGACGAGGTGGGCTTTGCCGCGCTCAAAGATATTTGAGATTGGTACTTGTCATCACTTTCCGGTTTGCGTTATATTTCGGTACGGTGGATTATCAGAAAGGGACACGGCCTTTGGTCGCGTCCCTTTTTTGTTGGGGGTCGCGCAATGGCTAAGGGCTTCTCGTATCGGTTCTACCATTCCAAGGATTGGGAACGGGCGCGAGAGCTCGCATTGCAACGTGACGCCTATCTTTGTCAGCATTGCCTTAAGGCTGGCATCGCAACACCGGCAACGATGGTGCACCACATCATCGAGCTAACACCATCGAACATCAGCGATCCGAACATAGCGACCGATACTCGCAACCTTGTTAGCCTGTGCGACCTATGCCACAAAAAGGTACACGGCTGGGCAAGGCAGGGCAGCACAAGGCAAGGGCTGCGCTTTGACGAGGACGGCAACTTGATTTCGCTGACAGACGAAAACACAGACTGAGCACAAGCGCACAGTCAAACAAAATGACAGACAAAACAGCAGGTCACAGCTTCGAGCTATCCCCCCGGTATAAAACCAAGGCACCCAGCATAGGGCACCAACGCCGGAAGATAGAAATTTGCGTGTGACGGGTTTCAGAACGGGGGTGGTCTTGTGGGAAGGCAAAAAGTGTGCGAAAGTAACGACCTTTTGCCCAAAGCCACGGAAAGTCCCCCGAAGAAGCGCACTGCTTCCATCGAGAGCCGATACCAAAGCGAGCTGAAAAAGCTCCAACGGCTCACTAAGGACGCGATACCAGACGAGAAGCGAAGCGCCGTGCTTCCGCTGATGTCGAACATCGCGTTCTTGAAGGTCAAGCTTGACGAAGCCCGCCGCGAGCTGATGTACGAGAGCATCTTCACCGAATATGACAACGGCGGCGGTCAATCCGGCTTGCGAGAGCATCCGGGTTTCAGCGCCTACAACAAGCTGTTCACGACCTTCTCACGCGGCATCAAGCAGCTCACCGACATGATGCCGTCCGGCAGCACCGCAGGCGATGCGCTCATTGACTACCTCAATGAAACGCGCTTCGGCGGCTAAGAAGCGAAGCGGCGCTGGTCGCTGCGAGCAGGCGATACGAAGCTACTTCGGTGGCATCCTCAACGGTGAGATCACTGCTTGCGAGAAGATGCATCAGCTCGCGGAGCGCGTGCTGCGCGACCTGGATAACACCGATCCGCTCTATCCGTACCATTACCGCGAAGAGTTCGCGGCGAAGCACGTCACCTTCATCGAGACGTTTTGCCGACTTCCGAGCGGAAAGCTTGGACGCAAGTTCAAGCTCGAGCTTTTCCAGCTGGCCATCCTCTCCGTAATCTTCGGTTTCGTCGATGCCGAGGGCTTGCGCCAATACCGCGAAGTCCTTTGGATTATGGGGCGAAAGAACGGCAAGACCGCGCTTGCGTCGGCTATCGAGCTTGACTTGCTCATTAACGATGACGAGGGTGCGCCCGAAGTCTACAACGTGGCTACGGCTCACGATCAGGCGGCGAAGGGCTTCAACAACGCCTGGCGAATGGTGATGACCTCACCGGCGCTGGCAAAGCACGTGCGAAAGCGCGTGAGCGACCTTTACTGCGGCCTCAACATGGGGTCAATCAAGGCGCTTTCCGCCAACACGAACCACCTTGACGGCTTGGACATCTCAGGCGCTATCGTTGACGAGCTCGCAGCCATGCGAAACCGCGACCTCTACGACCTGACGATTCAGGGTATTTCCGCCCGTAGGCAACCGCTGGTTCTTGAGATCACGACCAACGGATTCGTGCGCGGTGGCATTTTCGATGCTCAGTACGAATACGCTGCCAAATGGCTGAACGGCGAAGCATCTGGAGAAAAAGCCGAGCATTTCATCGCTTTCATTTTTGAGCTTGACGAGCGCGAGGAATGGAAAGACGAGAAGTGCTGGATTAAGGCGAATCCCGGACTTGGAACAATCAAGTCTCTGAAATCGCTCAGGGAAAACGTCTCCAAGGCACTCGATGACCCGACATTCTTGCCGACGCTGCTGGTAAAAGACTTCAACCTCATTGAGAATCAGAGCCAAGCCTGGCTCAAATGGTCTGAGATACACAACGAAGCCACGTTCGACCCATCCGATGGGTCGTTTTCTTATGCAGTTCTCGGCGTGGACGCTTCGGACACGACCGACCTAACGGCGGCGTGCCTGCTTATGATGCGTCCGAACGACGAGCACATATACGCAATGCACATGGCGTGGATTCCGCTTCGCGCTTTGGAACAGGCGGAAGCCGAGGGGCGGCGCGGTGGTCGAGACGGCGTGCCGTACGATGCCTGGATTGCCCGCGGGCTGCTCAGGACGTCGGCAACGCCGATCATCGACAAGCGCGACGTACTGGATTGGGTCACGGAGATTCAGGAAAAGTACGGCATTTATTCGGTTGCCTGCGGCTATGACCCGTGGCATATGCGAGACGTTCCGACTGTTGAAGCTTACGAGGGCTATTTCGGAGCCGATAACTTCAGAAAGGTAGTACAGGGTGCGCAAACCTTGTCCATGCCCATGAAGGAGCTTCGAGCGCTCTACAAGGAAAACCGCATCGTCGATAACCAGAACCCTATAGCGGAATGGTGCCGCTCGAACGTGATGATCAGAAACGACGCGAACGGCAACATTTCGCCCGACAAGAAGAACCAAGACCCGCGCAACCGCATTGATGCCTGGGCGGCTGAGTGCGATGCATTCGTTGTGCTCAGAGACATGATGGATGACTACCAAAGCATGATTGGAGGTTAAAACGTGCGAAAACCAACGCTTTTCCGCTCGATGTTCGATGCCGTGTTCCATAAGCCGATCATGCAGGCAGTCGATGGCTACTTTCAGACGTTCACGGCCTACGCGCCGCGCTTCACGTCGTGGTCTGGAGGAATTTACGAAGCCGAGCTGACGCGCTCCATCATCGAGCGAAACGCCGACCATGCGTCAAAGCTGCGGCCTGAGATTTCTGGTACGGCGCAACCGCAATGGACGCGCTCTTTGCAGTGGCAACCGAATCCATGGATGACCGTGCCGCAATTCTTGCATCGCGTCTCAACGATTCTTGACGTTTGCGACACGTGCTTGATCGTCCCTGTTGACGGCGGGGATGGAATTACGTCCGTTGGCTATTACCCAGTGCTGCCAAGTCAGTGCGAAGCCTACGACGTTGACGGCGCTTTATGGCTTGAGCTCCGTTTTCCCGGCGGCGATAAGACCTTGATTGAGTGGTCGCGCATCGGCGTTATGACGCGGCATCAGTTCAAGAGCGATTTGTTCGGAGACGGTACTAACGTGCTCAATCCAACTCTTGACTTGATTCACGCTCAAGAGGAAGCCGAGAAAACAGCTATCGAGCAGGGCGCGGCAGTGCGCTTCATCGGCAAGCTTTCGCAAAACCGAAACCCGGAAGACACGAAGAAGTCTGCCAAGGACTTCAACGAGCAGTTGGGAGCGTCGAACGCGGGCGGCATCGTCGTTTACGACAACAAGTATCAAGAGGTTAAGCAGATTGCGCCACAGAACTACACCGTTGACGCCGCACAAATGGAGCGCATAGAAAAAGCGGCCTATCGTTTCTTCGGATCAAGCGAAGACATCGTTATGAACCGAGCCGACGAGGACACGTACAACGCCTTTTATGAGGGACGTACTGAGGTCTTCGCAATCCAACTCGGGTACGTACTCACGGCGATGACGTTCACGCCGAACGAGATTGCCCACGGAAACTCGATTATGTTCAGCGCGAACCGCCTGGAGTTTGCGAGCAATCAAACTAAGCTCAACGTTTCAACGGCGCTGTTCGACCGTGGCATCTGGTGCGGCAATCAGGTTGCAGAGGTGTTCCAGTCACCGTCTTACCCCGGCGGCGAGCGTCACGTAATTCGCGGTGAGTACATCGACCTGGACTTGATCAGCGAGCACACAACAGATCAGGCGGCGAAGGCCGCCGAGACGAACGCGAATATCGCCAAAATCGATGGAAAGGGTGGTGATGCCGATGCCGGCGAAACCGAATGAGCGCCAGTACCGCCAGATGTCGGTGGTCCTGAGAAGCCTTGACGGCGGCGAAGGCCGCGAGAAGCGCATCGAATCCGACTACTACGTCGAGGGATACGCTTCGACATTCAATGACCCATATGTCCTATATGAAGACCCTTGGGACGGTACCGAGTACCGCGAAGTCATCAGCCCAGACGCATTCGTCGATACAGACATGAGCGACATCATCATGCAGTTTGACCATGTGGGCGACGTTTTGGCGCGCCAGTCGAACGGAACGCTCATCGTCGAGCCCGATGAGCACGGGCTTTTTATGGCCGCAGACCTCTCGAAATCAGAAGCCGCCCGAAACCGATTCGAGGAAATCGATAACGGCCTTGTTACGCGCATGTCGTGGGCGTTCACCATCGGCGCGTCCGAGTACGACCGAGACACGCATACCACGACAATCACGCGCGTCAAGAAGATTTATGACGTGTCCGCAGTCAGCCTTCCTGCTGACCCGAACACCGAAATAAGTGCAAGAAACCTGCTCAACGGAGTGATTGAGCAGTCGCGTAAGGAGTTTGCGCGAAGGAAGGGCGCGTTGCTTCGAGCAAAAGCGTGCCTGGCAATTACCAATGCGAAGAAAGGTAACTAGCAATGACACTTGAGGAACTTCTTAACGACCTGCAAGCGCTTGTCGACCAGTATTCTGACGGTACTGAACCGACGGAAGAGGATGCAGCCCGCATGGCCGATCTGACCGACCAGATTAACGAGCGTACCGCCCAGACCGCACAGGCGGCGCAGGCTCGCAACGCCGCCGTCGCGAACGCCCGTGCCGCCATCGACGCAGGCCGCGCACAGCGCGTGGATTCCGTGCCGCTGGCGCGTTCCGCCAACGTCGCTGGCATCCCCGGCACTGCATATGACGTGACCGATTACGACAAAGCTGAGCGCCGTGCATGGGCTAAGGGTCTTGCCGAGCGTTCCGGCATCCAGCTTATCGGCGGCACCGAGCTCACCGATGTTGAGCGTGCTGCTCAGCGCCACGCAATCGAGCAGCGAGCCGAGTTCACCATGACCACGGTCAACACTGATTCCATCGTTCCCGTGTCCGTGCAGAACGAGATCATTTCCCTTATCGACAATACTGCTGTTCTCTTCGGTGACATCAGCCGAACGAACATGTCTGGTCAGGTCGAGTTCCCGCGCCACAAGTCCATCAAGAAGGGCGATGCGGCCAAGACCAACGAGGGCGAAGCCCCTACCGATATCGAGGAAAATGACTTCGATACCGTGCCGCTCGCAGGATCGGAGATTAAGAAGACCGTCGAGATGTCCCGAAAGATGGCAACGCAGTCGCTTTCCGGCTTCGAGCAGTACATCATTTCCGAGGTTTCTGCACGTCTCTCCGTCGTGTGCAACGCATTCGTCCACGAGAAGCTCGCCGATGAGACTTACGGCATCGCGACCGCTAACAAGATTCAGACGGCGGCAGTAAAGAAACTTACCAAGGCCGACATCGTGAAGATGCTGAGCCTGCTTCGCTCTTACGGCAACGCAGCGGCTAAGGGAATCATCATCTACGCCAATAACAACACCATCTGGAACCAGATTGCCATGCTTGAGGATGCCAACGGTCGTTCTTATTTTGCAAATGAGGCTACCGATGATCCGACGGTTCAGGGTCGAATCTTCGGCAAGGTTGTAAAGCAGGACGATTCAATCGCCGACAACGTGATTAAGGCCGGCTTCCCCGACCTGTTCAAGGGCAACATGTTTGATGGCCCTGACATTACGCCTTACGTCCAGCCGCGAACCCAGAAGCGCTGCTTCGACGGTTATGTTCTGTTCGACGGTGTTCTTGCTGTCCCCGAAGCGTTCGCACAGCTCACTATCAAGCAGGCTTAAGGAGGTGGCGCGGCATGGCCGCAAAGGCTAAAGGCAAGCTGCTGGATGCGTGCCGCGCCGCGCTTCGCATCCCGGCTTTCGTAACCGACTACGACGAAGAGATTTCAGACGTAATCGAAGCCGCCCGCGCCGAGCTGGTTGCGGGCGGCGTAGCGGATGCCAAGGCGAACGACGATTCGGACGGGCGCGTTCGGCTTGCGATAAAGGTTTACGTCAAGGCCAACTTCGGCATGGACAACCCAGACGCCGAGCGCTTCATGAAGGCGTTCGAAACCATGCTTACGAGCATGAGCGGTGATTCGGCGTACAACGGCGGTGATGCCGCATGAGCGGCTGGGCTGGCATCTGTACGCTGATCGCCACGGTATCCGAGCGTGACGAGCTGGGGGTATCGCACAAAAAGGAGCGGTGCCGCCGTGTGCCGTGCAACGTGTACGGCATCAGCCAGACGGCGTATTACACCGCCGCGCAGGCCGGAGTTAAGCCGCAGGCCGTCATCACGGTACGCGCGTGCGCATACAGCGGTGAAAGGCTCTGCGAGTTCGGCGGTATCCGCTACGCCGTCGATTCGGCGGTTGTGGCGAACGTCGACAATGTGCGGCTTACGCTGGTCGAGAAAGTAGGCAACCGGTGAGCGGGATAAAGATTGACCAGCTTGAATCGATTATCGTCAACAGCATCGAAGAGGTTATCGAGGACAACGAAGAGGTCTTGCAGGGCAACGTCAAGGCCGCTGGCAGCAAGGCGGTTCGCCTTCTGAAAGAGCGAAGCCGGAAGAAGAAGCGCCACGGCGGAAGCTATGCAAGGGGATGGTCTGCCGACGTTAAGAGCGAAGCGACTGGCACCACCTGCGTTGTTCACAACAGGCAGTATCAGCTTACGCATTTGCTTGAGAACGGCCACGTTATCAAAAACCAGCATGGAAGCTATCCGGGCAGGGTCGAAGGCGATCACGTTATCGAAGGCGTTTACAGGGAAGTTGCCGCTGAGTTCTCCAAGGGGGCGTAATGAACAGCCTTAAAGACCTGGCACAGCTTCTTGATGCATTCGGCCTGCCGTGGGCTAACGGCGGTTTCCGCGATGGAGAGTTTCCCACACCTCCGTATATCGACATCGAAGCCGGTTACGGCGATGGCGTGAGCGCCGACAACGTGGGATGGTGCCGCTGGATGCCCTACGATGTGGCGCTTTACGTTCGAGAGCGCGACTACGGGCTTGAGAAGCGATTCGAAGCGGCGCTCGATGCCGCAGATTTCAATTATGTGAAAACGGTCACGTCGCTCGATGGTGACGAGCTTATCGAGACGGCCTATGAGGTTGGCGTGACCGAGTAAAGAAAGGAGCCGACATGGCGCGAAATGGGTTCTTCGGCGTTAAGAACGCGCATATTGCGCGTCTTACCAACGAGGAGACGTTTACGTACGAGAAGCCTATCCACATCCCAGGCACGGTCGAGATCAAGATTGAGCCGTCCATTGAGCAGTCGACGAGCCACGGCGATAACGAGACGTGGCTGGACAAGTACCAGGATAACGGCGGCTCTATCACGTGGTCGCTTTACGACATCGAGAGCACGCCAGAGCTGCGTGCGCTTCTGGCTGACATTATCGGATTCGACATCGACGAGAAAGGACGCTTGCTGGCAACTTCCGGCAAGACACCTAAGCCGTTCGCATTCATGTGCGAGCAGCCCGGACACGTCGTTGGAAAGCGCCGTTGCATCTACAAGTGCACGAGCAAGCCCGCATCCGTCGATGCAAAGACACTTGAGGACAAGCCCGACATCACGCAGCTTGATTACGATCTTGTGTTCCGTCCCGTCAAGCTGCCGAGCGGCTGGCGCGGCAGCTACATCGACACGTACGGGGACATTGAAGGATACGACAAGTTCTTCGAAGAGGTCGATATTACCGTCACGCCCAAGATTGGTAGTGTGAGCGCGTAATGGACGGCGGAATCATCGAGGTTGGCGGCGTTAAGTACCCGGTCGCTTGCAATGCCTTCACTCCAATTGCCTATTCACGTGAGTTCTTCGTTGAGCGCAAGGACGGCTCGCGCCGTCCGAAGGACATCAACGAAGCCATCTCCGTTGTTCTCGATGTCTCGGCGGCGTCGAACATTCCGCCTATCGTGCCACTGCTTGAGATTTTCTACGCCTGCGCGAAGACATACAACGCCACTGCGAAGGAGAAAACAGACCTCGGTAAGTCCTTTGAGGATTGGGTTTGCGGCTTCCCGCAGACGGAATTCGACCTTGAGTGCAAAGGCGGTTGGGCATCTGACGTGATGCAGATCATCAAGGACAACTTTTTTCCGAACGCAAAAGCGGACGTGGAAGCCGCGCCCGCCGAAGCACCCGATGCCGCCGCTGCCGAGGGAACTGGAGAGTAGCTGCGACGCGCTCTACATCTACTCTTGCCAGCAGGCGGGATTGAGCGTCCAAGACCTGCACGACTTGTCTTACGTGCAAGTGCAAAACCTTATCGACGTGTACAGCTTCGTCAACGACGCTGTGGCATACGCCGAGGATGACGAGCAGGCGCGGCAGGCCGAAGCGGCCTTCTGGGCTGGCATGTGAGCGTAAAGCGCCAGCGCACCTATGCGGTGCGCTGTTCTGTGCGCTCATTTCTTTCATTGACAACTGAAAAGAGGTGGAACCGTGGCTGTCACGTACAAAGGTCTGACTATCAAGTTCGGCGGAGATACGACCGAGTTGCAGGGCGCGTTGAAGAGCGTG
Organism: uncultured Collinsella sp.; assembly: GCA_902489515.1. Classification (GTDB taxonomy): domain Bacteria; phylum Actinomycetota; class Coriobacteriia; order Coriobacteriales; family Coriobacteriaceae; genus Collinsella. Next base: position 8,668 of record CABUAL010000006.1, read on the forward strand.
CAGAGCACGGCGAAGGATACGCAGAGTGCGTTGAAGGACATCAATCGCGCCCTGAAATTCGACCCCGGCAACACGGATTTGCTCGTTGAGAAGGAAAAGCTTCTCAATCGAGCATACAGCGAGACGAAAACGAAGCTCGATGCCTACAAGGCCGCGCTTGCGACGCTCGACGAGAAGAAGCGCAGCGGTGCGACGCTCACCGAGCGCGAGGAAGCGCAGTACTCGAGCCTTAAGGCACAAATCGCCATTTGCGAGAACCAGCTCGAGAGCTATTCCGACGATCTTAAAAGCGTCAGCCGCGAAGCCCAAGCATCGAAGAGCAGCCTTTACCAGTTCGGGCAGACAATTCAGGACAACAGCGATAAGCTGGAAAAGGCCGGCAAGGGTCTAGAGACTGCCGGAAAGACGATTACCGGTGCCGTCACCGGTACTGCTACCGCGCTTGTCGGTCTTGCCAGTAGCCAGGAGGAGCAGATCGAGCAGACGCATCAGCTGGACGCTGCCTGGAAGGATGCAGGCGGCACGTCCGAGCAGGCGCGAAGCTCCTATACCCTGTTTTATAAGCTGCTTGGCGAAGAGGACACCGCGACCGAAGCCGCACAGAACCTGTCACGCTTGACCACTAACCAGCAGGAACTGGACAAGTGGAGCAACATCGCCGCAGGCTCGTTCTCCAAGTTCGGCGATGCATTGCCGCTCGAAAACCTCGTGGAAGCATCGCAGGAGACGGCGCACACCGGCACCGTCACCGGCGGTCTTGCCGATGCCCTCAACTGGGCAACGGCAAGCAACGAGCAGTGGAGCGCAGCACTCTCTGGCAACCATGCGGCACAGCAGGCTTTCAACGACCAGATCGCTCAGGGCGCTACCAAAGAGGACGCTTTCAATGCGGCGCTTGCCGCCTGCGGTGACGAGCAGGAGCGCTCCTCGCTTATCACGCAGACGCTCGATGGCCTTTACGGCAACATTGGCGAGACGTATCAAGAGACTAATAAGACGATGCTCGACACGCGCGAAGCGCAGGCCGAGCTAAACCAGAAGATGGCCGAAGCTGGCGAAGCGGCCATGCCCTTCAAGGAAAAGGCGCTCGAGCTTGGAACGACCTTGCTTGAGAAAGTAACACCGGCGCTCGAGGGCGTTAGCGATTGGTATAAGTCCCTAACGCCAGAGCAGCAGGACATGGCAACCAATGTCGTTTTGGGGACGGTTGCGTTCGGCGGGCTTACAACGGGCATCGGCAAGACGCTCCAAAAGGGCATTGAGATCGGGCAGACGTTCAAGGACGTTGCCGGCGGCTTTGCTTCCCTCGCAGGCAAGTTCGGCGAGGGCGGCGGCGCTTTAAGCACGGCTGCAACAGGCTTCGGCGGCATCGCCGAGAAAGCGGGCGGCTTGGCATCGACCCTTGGCGGCAAGCTCTCTACAGGGTGGACATCGTTCACCGGATTGATCGCCGCAAACCCAATCTTGCTTGGCGTGGCTGCGGTTGCCGCTGCCGTCGCTGGCCTTACGTGGTTCTTCACACAAACCGAGACTGGTAAACAGCTCTGGTCTGACTTCACCGGCTGGATTTCAGAGAAATGGCAGGGCGTGCAGGATTTCTTCGCAGGCGTGCCGGAATTCTGGTCTGGGATTTGGGACGGGATAACCGGAAAGGCCGAAGAGGTCAAGAACGGCCTTTCGGAAAAGTTCGAAGGCATAAGGCAAGGCGCGTCCGATGCTTGGGAGGGCTTGAAGGCCAACGCGTCCGATGCTTGGGAGAATCTGAAATCCGGAGCATCTGAAAAATTCGGCGCTATCAGGGATTCAATCCAAACAGATATGAACACCGGCAAAATTGTCGGTTCTTCGGCTTCAAATGCCCTTAAAGCTGCCATGAACGGTGATTGGGACGCTGCGAAGTCGCAGGCCGGTATTGCCTTCCAGGCTATCCAAAGCAACATCCAGACGAAGATGAACAATGCGAAGGATAATGCGATAAACGCCGGAAACGCCATCGGTGAGAAGCTTGGCTTTCCGGGGCTTGGCAGCAAGGTCGCTGGCGTTTTCTCGAACATCAAGAGCAATATCACTTCGCCGATCAATGATGCCTGGAACTTTGTCAGCGGCATCCCCGGCAGGATTCAGGGGGCGTTCAGCGGGATTCGCATCAGCTTGCCGCATATCAGCTTGCCGCATTTCCACGTCAGCTGGCGTGACATCGGTGGCGTTGTGGAGCTGCCGTCCATCAGCGTCAACTGGTATGCAAAGGGCGCATCGTTCGACAAGCCTTCAATCATTGGCGTTGGCGAAGCTGGACTTGAGCACGTCACGCCCGATACAAAGCTGCGCACAAGCGTCAGAGAGAGCGTCGAGGCGGGTATTTCTCGCGTGCTCGACCGCCTAAGCGGCGGCTTCGGTGGCGGAGCCCAGGTGAACGTGACCGTCAACGCTACCGTTGCAAACAGCATGGACGCGTACACGACCGGTCAGCAGATCGGCGCTGGTATTGCCAGCAGGTTAAAGCAGAAGGGGGTGCCCGTTGGAGCTTAAGCGTAAGCGAAACCAAAGCGACAGCATTGTCTTCAACGGGCACGACCTGTCGAAGCTCGTCTACTGTAAGGTGCGACGCCCAATCATGGCGGACGTTTCGGCGAGCTTCGAGGATGCGCCCGGACGGCACGGCGAATACTTCAAGAACGCTCGTCGCGCCGGTTACGATTTGCAGATTGACATGTGGATTCGCACCGAGCACCGGCGCGAGGTCGCAAAGGCACGCCATGAGCTGGCGGCGCTGCTCTGGTCTGACGAGCCAGCGCCGCTTTATCTGCCTGATGACCCTACACGTTATTTGATGGCGATTGTTAGCGGCGCAACCGACCTTGACGAGATCACCGACGATTGTCCGCAGGCAACCGTTACGTTCCACATTGGCGACCCCGACTATTACGGTCAGCATCGCCGGATGGACGTGAGCGGCGCAGCATCGTTCGCTGTCGGCGGCACGCTGCCTGCGGCGCTCACCGTGACGGCCAAGCCCGGCGCTTGCAGCTCTTGGCGCATCACCAACACCGACACCGCCGAGTTCGTCGAGGTTGTCCAGCCGTTGACTGCTTCGAGCGTGGTTCGGATGGATTTCGATAAAGAGCACGTGACCGTTAACGGCTCTGTCGCTCAGCTCAACATTATGAGCGACTTTTTCAGTGTTAAAGACCGTGCGCACATCAAAATCTCTAGCGGTTCCGCGACGTTGGAATGGGAGGAAAGATGGCTTTAACCAAGAAGGTCAACTTCACCCGTTTCAGCCGTTTTGGCGCGAATCTCGGACGGCTCACCTACACCGCAGCGACACATGAGGACGCCACGGACGGCACCGACGAGCTTAAGATCAGGTGCGACGAGGATTTAGGCAAGGGGGAGTACCTTGTTTGGGTTGACCGCCAAGGCGTTGTACATGAGCACATTGTCGACGCAATCGAGCGGCTCCACGATGACAACGGCAAGCCATATACCAGCGTAACGTGCATCAACTCAATCAACGAGACGTGGGATGACTATATCGAGGACAAGCGACCGTCCGGCAGCGTGGCTGTGGCGCTCACGTCAATACTCGCTGGCACACGTTGGGAAGTCGGCAACTGCGACCAACCAGGCAGCGCTTCGCATACCTTCTATCACGTAAAAGTCCGCGAGGGCTTGAGCGACCTGCTCAAAACATGGGGCGGCGAGCTTGAAACCGTCATCGAGACGGACGGCGTGCGGGTCACACACCGATACGTGCGCGTGGTCGCGAAACGCGGAAACCAGCAAAGCCCCAAGCGCTTTACGTGGACTAAAGACCTCATAAGCATCAAGCGCAAGACCGGCAGCGCGAATCCAAAGACGCGCGTTTACGGTTACGGCAAGGGCGTTGAGACCGATGGAGGCGGTTTTGGCCGACGCTTGACTTTCGGCGATATAAACGGCGGCAAGAATTACGTCGAGGATACCTCCGCGACCGAGGTTTGGGGACATCCCGACGGCAACGGCGGCATCGCGCCAGCCGTGGACGTTTACGTTAACGAGCAATGCGAGGACGCGGCGCAACTCCTTGCCGAAACGAACGACTACCTTGAGCGAGCCAAAACGCCGACCGTCTCCTATGAAGCAAGCGTGATCGACCTATTTGCTTTCGGTCGAGATTGGGAAAGCGTTGCTGCCGGCGATTGCGTGGCGATCATCGACAAGGGCTTCTCCGCTGCGGGAATCAGACTCAAGGGTCGCGTCTCGAAGCTGACCCGCGACTTGGTGACAGGCGATGCCACGGTGGTGTTCGGCAACTTAACCGATGATCTGGCCGACATCTTTCAGTCAATGGCGCAGCAGCTCAAGAGCGGCAGCAATCAGCGGGCTAACTACGATGCGGCGGCTGGCACGTCCGTCTCGTGGCTCAACCAGCTCATGGCGGCGCTCAACAAGGCGTTCAATGCCGTCGGCACCTACAAGGTCGAGACGTTCGAGCTTGGCGTGATCTACTCCAACGTGCCGCTGGATGCAGAAACAGGCGTGCCGCTTAAGTCAACGTCCGGCATGTGGGCGGTAAACATCAACGGCATGGGCATCCGCCTTGCCGCAAATCTTACAAGCGACGGTCAATGGAACTGGCGCACGTTCATCACTGGCGCTCAAGTCAGCGCCGATTGCATCAACGCCGGAACGATGCGGGCAGACCGCATCCGCGCGGGCTTGCTCACCGACGAGGTGGGCGCGAACTATTGGGACTTGGAGACAGGCGAATTCCAGCTTTCGCCAAATGCCAAATACGGCGATGGCGGCTGGACTGTCGATGGCGTTATCGATGATCTGCACGGCGGAATGACGCAGAACAGAAACGACATCGAGCATCTGGGGAAAGACTTCCAGACAAGGAACGAGGAACTAGACGAAACGATAAGCAGCCTCGACAAGACGGTTGACGACATCGCCAAAGACGGCATCGTCACCGAGGCGGAGAAAGCTGCCGTAAATAAGATTCTCCAGACCGTGCAGAAAGATAAAGAAGACCTATCTGCACAACACAAATCGCTGTCGGCAAACAAAAATTTGCAGATTCAGTTCAAGGCGCAAGTCTTAGAGCCGAGGTACAACAAAGCGTTCGGCGAGGGCGGAGCGTTCGATGTCCTGATGTCAGCCATCTCGGATGTCACAAACTGCTCAACAGCCGAGGCGCTGAATGCCGCCATGTCGGATTATAAGAGCGCCTATGAAAACTATTCATCCGCAGTAACAGTCTATGCGGCGGTAGCGCGACAGGCTACGAGCATGATTGCGCAAGAGGTAGCTAAGACCGATGCGGAGAAACTTGTCGAAAAGCTCGACGAGAGCCTCAAACAGCAAGAGATCTTCAATCGGCTTACCAACAACGGAGCAAACAAAGGCATTTACATGTCCAGCGGCGAGCTGTACGTCAATGCGACATACCTCAAGAGTGGAACAATCGGTGACGGTCAGGGGAAGAACTACTGGAATCTGACGAGCGGCTATTTCCAGACAACCTATGGTGTCATCGGCGGGCTATCAATCGATAACAACAAATTGTATAGATATAAGCTTACGCTCGATTCGAACACCTCTGGTCTCTACATAGGTACAGACGGTTTCAGCGTCGGCGGCGGCACCTGCTACACAGCAATGGCCAACGGATACCTATACGGCGGCACAGCTGAGGACATTACGGGCTACGTCGGATTCAACAACTACAACACCAAGTCCAAGGTGTATGGCGCGCGTCTCGCTGGCAAAGGGTGCATTTGCCTTCTCACCGATGACTGGATCGGCGTCGGCGAATACAAAGACCGTGGCGAGTACGTCTCCTGTAAGACCGGCATGAGCGGCAGCGTCACGCTCGTCGGGAACCTGAAAAGCTCGTGGACAAATCTTCAACTGACCGGAACGTATAACGTGTCCGGCCTTTGTCAAAACCTGTCTATGACTTGGACAAATTGGACGATCACTTTCGACCATGGACTAATGATCACGTCGCTATAAGGAGGTATGGAATGACCACGTACAGAGTTGAGAAGGATGGACTCTCGTTTTACGTCCAACCGCACATGCTCGATTACTACGCTGCGAGTGGCTATGCCATATACAAGACTGTAGAGGAAAGCGTCACAGACGTTGCCGCGGAAATCGCCGCGCTTGACGATTCGGCACCGATTGTGGAGGAAGTGAAGGTCAATGGATAAAGGAATCGAATCTCTGGCAACCGCGCTCGGTGCCAGCGTTACGGAAAGCAAGCAGAGCATCGAAATCGAGAACATCATCCCCGATGAATATAGCAATACCCAGATGGAGCAGATGCTTATTGCGCTCGAGCCGCTTCTTGACCGCCGCGACATCGTAGGCTATGCCGCCGCACGTAATACGAGGGTGTTGCGTGCGGAGGCGCTTGAGTACCTAAAACGCCGCGATGAGCTTATCGCGCAGTACGGCGAACCTGAACTTGGCGATGATGGGCTTCCCACCGGTCGCACGCAGCTTCGCATCGGTTCAGACGAGCACAAGGCTTTCTGCCGCGAAATCGGGATGTACGCAAACATCAAGCATCGACCTAAACTGTTCAAGATTGCCTATGCCGACGCGATTGGAAAGATGACAGGAAACGAGATTTTGGCGTGCGAGTGGATGCTGGTCGACGGTGATGCCCGATGAACACCCAGACTATCGAGCTTGACGTCGACAAGCGCGGATGCGGCAACAACTGCATCCGAATCGCCCAGGGCGAGGGCGGCGGAACGACCATCAAGGCGCTTATCTACGACAACGGCGGCGAGCTGTCTTTGTCTGGGTACAGCGCCTTTTTGGTTGCCCGATTGCCCGACCGAATCCACTATTACCGTGGCAGTGCCGCGGTCAGCGGCAATACGATCACCTACGTTTGCGATGAATCCAAGCTCGCAAGCGTTCCCGGCTACACCGACGAAGCCTATTTCGAAATCGTCAAGGACGATTTCCTTGCACAGACGGAGCGATTCGCCCTGGACATCCTGCGCAGCGCCAAAGAGGGTCAGCAACCCGCGCAGTCTTGGGACAACGCGATTGATGACCTTATCAGGCGTGGAGAAAACGCCGCCACCAAGGGCGAACAGGCCGTCACCGACGCGGGCAGAGCGCTGAATAACGCCAACGCTGCGGTCAACATCTGCAAGAGCGCCACGGACGCGGCCAACACCGCGACGGGCAAGGCGAACGCCGCGACAAAGAGCGCCACAGATGCCGCTTCTGCGGCAAATACAGCCAAGACAAACGCCGACACCGCAACCAATGCTGCGACTGCCGCGACAAACGCGGCGAAAGCATCCACGGACAGCGCAGATCGGGCGGCTGCGGACGCTCGTAAGGCGGCTGAGGAAGCTCGCGGCTCCGTGAGCGCAGACAGACAGTTTTATTTCAAGCGAATCACAGACGAGAACGGGGACACGCGCCCTGTTCTCGTCGATATGACAGTTAGTTAGGAGTTGGCATGGACTATAACTTTCCGACAGATGAAGCGCTGAAAGACGGCCTTGCGTCCATCGCAACAGCCATCGGCAAGCTTGCCGACGTGAAAGCTCTTGAGCGTGATGAAGCGACCGGACGATACAAAAACAGCGCAATCAAAGCAATGGTGGACAAGCATAAGACCGGGCTTATTTACACATGGCGTGTTCCCGCTGGAAGCCCTACGGCGCTGATTCCCGTGAGCGCTGCGGCAAAGCGTCTTGCTGCGACAAAGTTCGTTGCCGCCACCGCAACCACTCCAGCTGTAGACCCATGTAATGTGGAGGGCGGGCCGTGGTTCCACGTCTCCGCGAACGCGGGTGCCGATCCCGACGGCGCACCGTGGGTTGTCGCTATCGATTCGGTGGATTACGGTTTCTCGCGCATCGACAACAGTAAGGGGAACAACGTCTACGAGATTGCGCCTGTGGTGTGGCAGCTTTGGGAGCCGCTTGAAAACGGCGATGCCCTATGGTCTGTCTCCGACACGAAGTTCACCGGTGCCGTCGCGTGCCCGGATGCATACTTGCCTGATGGAAGTCTGCGACCGTATATGCTTACGCCGTCATACCCTCTATCTATGGATTCGAATAACAACCCGCGCTCCATCTCGGGTATGCCGGTAAAGACGCGCACGATCAGTCACGATTCGCTTATAGACATTACAAAGTGCGCCACGACGGGCTATGGCGGCATGAGCGCCTACGACCAGTGGTATATCAACTTTCACCAGCTCACCAAGACGCTTAACAAGTCCTCGCAGGTGGATTTTCAAGGCTGCTCAAACTTCAACGTACAGTTCCATCCTGTGATTGCCGAGAGCAATACAACGCGTATCGTCGTTGCCGCTTCAATCGCCGCTTCGCTGCCGGTTGGATGCGCCCTCATGTACGGAACCAGCAACGCGGCTTCTTGTCCCGACCGTGGCGCATCGAACGCCTATGACGTGTTCGATGCTGCGGTAGTTGAGGGCAAAGAGACGCTTGCGGACGGCAACGTTGCCCTGCTGATGCGTGTTGCAAAAGCGTTCTCCACTACAACTGATACGTGGGTTCAAACTTCGCCGTGGAACACCGGCTCGACCGACGAGCTTGTGGGGGATGGACAGATTGCCAATGATGGCAAACATCCGTTCAAGATCGGCGGCGTTGAGACAGCAACAGGTGCTTGGGAAGTCATGGGCTGCGCTCTGTTCGTGAGCGATGGAACAGGCTTCGGAATC
>CABUAL010000007.1 GCA_902489515.1 uncultured Collinsella sp.
TGGACGAGACGTTGTTCTCGCGCAGCTCGCGCAGGGCGTCGGCGACGATGTAGAGAGCCTTGAGCTCATCGGTGGTCTTGTCCCAGGTGTGCAGGAAGTCGCTGCCATACATACCCTTAAAATCGAGGCCGTTCAGCTGCTCGACGAGCTCGGTAAACTTGGCGTCCATGTAAATGTCCTTTCTAAAGGTGAAACGATCACAATGAGTAGATGTGCTCCGGCATGCGCGTGTGGCTAGAACATGCAGAGCACCATGACGAGGACCCGCCACCGTTGAGGAAGCATGGGAGATAACGACCGCGGGCCCCAAGTCAACAGGGGGTGCCGGGGACACGAGCGGCCCCCGGCTCAACAAAATCGAGGAATGGGACTAATCGATCTTGTTGTTAGTCAGACCGGCACGGAACACGGTGGCGTCGCCATCGGCCTGGCTCGGATCGTAGAGGTTCAGGGCAGCCACGTACATGGCGGCAGCGGTGACCAGGTCGTCCTTGTAGGTGACCTCGTTGGGAGCGTGAGCCTGAGACTCGGCACCCGGGCCAAAGCCCACGCAGGGGATGCCGTAGCGGCCCTGGATGGAGACGCAGTTCGTGGAGAAGGTCCACTTGTCGCACAGCGGGCGACCGGTGCGCTTGTCCATGCTGGGCTCGCAGCCGATGCGCTCGTCACCAAACATGGCCTTGTGGGCGTCGACGAGGGCCTTGACGTGCGGAGCGGTCTCCTTGTTGATCCACGTGGGGAAGTAAGCCTCGGTCTCGTAGACCTCGCCGGTCCAGGACGGACGATCGTACATGTACATGGAGACCTTCACGTCGTCGCCGTACTTCTTGGCGGCCGGCAGGTTGCGGATCTCGTCCAGGCAGGACTCCCAGGTCTCGCCGGCGGTCATGCGACGGTCGATGGAGATGGCGCAGGAATCGGCCACGGCGCAGCGGCTGGGGCTGGTGTAGAAGATCTGGCTGACGGTGCAGGTGCCGCGGCCCAGGAAGCGGGCATCCTCGAAGTGCTCGGGGTTGTACTTGGGGTCGAGCATCTTGACGAGGCCCTTGATGTCGGTCGACTCGTCGCAGCCGTTGTTGTTGAGGGCGCGGACGTCGGCGATGATGTCGGCCATCTTGTAGATGGCGTTGTCGCCGCGGTCGGGAGCGGAGCCGTGGCAGGAGGTACCGTGAACGTCGACGCGGATCTCCATGCGGCCGCGGTGACCGCGGTAGATGCCGCCGTCGGTGGGCTCGGTGGAAATGACGAACTCGGGCTTAATGCCGTCCTTGTTGTAGATGTACTGCCAGCACATGCCGTCGCAGTCCTCTTCCTGGACGGTGCCGACGACCATGATCTTGTAGCCCTCGGGGATGAGGCCCATGTCCTTCATCATCTTGGCAGCGTAGGTAGCAGAAGCCATGCCGCCCTCCTGGTCGGAGCCGCCGCGGCCGTAGATGATCTCGTCGGTCTCGTAGCCCTCATAGGGATCGGCATCCCAGTTCTCGATGTTGCCGATGCCGACGGTGTCGATGTGGGAGTCGATGGCGATGATCTTGTCGCCCTCGCCCATAAAGCCCATGACGTTGCCCAGACCGTCGACCTTGACCTCGTCATAGCCAAGGCTCTCCATCTCGGCCTTGATGCAGGCGACAACCTCACCCTCCTCGCAGGACTCAGAGGGATGGGAAATCATAGCGCGCAGGAAACGAGTCATATCAGCACGATGAGACTCAGCAGCAGCCTTGATTGCGTCAAAATCGAGTTCCTTAGTCATAACAGTCAACCTTTCTACAAGGGTTTACCTACAGGTAGATATTTCAGATAGATCACTTGTGCCAAGCAGCGTGAGGTCGAGTACCCGGCAAGCAAGTAAACGTAGGAGGCGGACGGAGGACTTTGCTCCGTCGCGAGTTCCGCACGAGCCGGAGAGCACTTAATGTGCTCTCCGTGCGAGCAGGACTGTCCGAGCGGGGAGTAAAGTCCTCCGGCTGCCTCCGGACAGGTCAGTCTGCTAGCAGGTCGGATACTCGCCTTCCCAAACAATGCGGCGATACTGGTCGGGATCGGTGTCGCCCTCGGTGGAGAAGCAGAGCACAGAGCTCGTCTTGTCCAGGCCGATGAGCTCCTTGAGCTCGGCGTACTCGGGATCGAGCATGAGGGTCTCGACCAGGCCGGTGGTCACCGCGCCGGACTCGCCGGAGATAACGCGCGGGTCACCCTTTTCGGGAGCGCCCAGGGTGCGCATGCCACGAGCGGTGACCCAGTCGGGGCAGGACACGAAGGCAGTGGTGTGGTTGCGCAGGATATCCCAGCCCAGGATGTTGGGCTCGCCGCAGCACAGGCCCGCCATGATGGAGGGCATGTCGCCGTCCACGATGCGCGGATCGCCGTCGCCGGCGGCAGCGCCCTTGTACAGGCAGGCGGCAGGCGCGCACTCGACCACAACGAAGGTGGGCGGGTTATCGGGATACAGGTTGGTGAAGTAGCCCACCACGGCGCCGGCCAGCGAGCCCACGCCAGCCTGGACAAAGACGTGCGTCGGGCGGTTGATGGCCATCTCGCGCAGCTGCTCGGCAGCCTCGGAAGCCATGGTGCCGTAGCCCTCCATGATCCAAGACGGAATCTTCTCGTAGCCCTCCCAGGCGGTGTCCTGAACGATGACGCCGCGCTCGCAGGCATCGGCCTCGGCGGCGGCCATGCGCACGCACTCGTCGTAGTTGACCTCTTCGATGGTCACCGTGGCGCCCTCGGCGGCGATGTTATCGAAGCGGGGCTTGGTGGAACCCTTGGGCATGTGCACGACGGCCTTCTGGCCCAGCTTGTTGGCAGCCCATGCCACGCCGCGGCCATGGTTGCCGTCGGTGGCGGTAAAGAAGGTAGCCTGGCCAAAGTCCTTGGCAAGCTGATCGGAGGTCAGGTAATCGAAGGTGCACTCGGCAACGTCCTTGCCGGTCTCGCCGGCAATGTAATTGGCCATGGCAAACGAACCGCCCAGAACCTTAAAGGCGTTGAGGCCGAAGCGATAGCTCTCGTCCTTAACGCACAGGTTGGACAGGCCCAGGCGCGCGGCCTGGCCGTCCAGGCGGGCAAGCGGAGTGACGGTGTACTGGGGGAACGACTGGTGGAAGGCGCGGGCCTTCTTCACGTGGTCGAGGCTCATGATTCCCAAGTGCTTGTCATCGCTCTTGGGCATCGTGTTGCCCGCCCACTGGATCTTATCGGCCATACGGTGAACTCCTTAAGTTCTCTCTTGCCGGCCCCCGCATACGCGTTTCAGCCCATTCCCATTCATGCGACTGAACTTTTATGTGGATGCCAAACAAAAAGTTTGTTAGCACTGTTCTATCACACTTTTTGATTGGTAAACCTAACAAATTGTTTGTTGCCGTAATCGGTACCTTTTCGCCGCCGAACGGTCATGAATTGCCTTGTTGATGGATTTGTTTGCGGTCATGTGTGGTTTATGGCACAGTGAGCCCAAACTAATTTTTAGGAAGGTACCCATGACCCCCGCACAGATTGAGTTTTACAAGCGCCTCGCACACGGTCTGGCGCTCCAATTTGGCCCCAACTGCGAAGTCGTCGTCCACGATCTGGAGACCGAGGACGTGGACCACTCCATCGTAGTAATCGAAAACGGCCACGTCAGCGGGCGCAAACTGGGTGACGGCCCCAGCCATATCGTGTTTGAGTCCATGCACGAGGGCGCCACCGACGTACACGACCGCGAGCCATACCTCACCAAAACCACCGATGGCAAGCTGCTCAAGTCCTCGACGATCTTTATCCGCAACGATGAGGGCAAACCCGTCGGCATTTTGGGCATCAACTTTGACATTACGCTTATGAAGGCTTTTGAGCGTTCGCTCGACGCCTTTACCGGCACCGGCGGCACGGGCTATACCGAGCCCGAGCCTATTACCAAGAACATCGGCGATCTGCTCGAGGACCTGCTGCACGAGTGCGAGCAGTTTGTGGGCAAGCCCGCGGCGCTCATGACCAAAGACGAGCGCATTCGTGCCATTGGCTACCTCGACCGTCGCGGCGCCTTTCTCATTTCCAAGTCGAGCGAGCGCGCCTGCGAGTTCTTTGGCATCTCCAAGTACAGCTTCTATAGCTACCTCAATGAGGCCAAGGCGATGGCCGGCGACAAGTAGGCACTCGCCTGGATTGCCCATTACAGTCTGAAATAGGCCATCGATAAATTTCGATGGCGAGCATTCGGCGCATTGCCTACGATACGGGCAAGCCCCGAGGGGCCGCCGATCGGGCGCCTCCGGATGGCCGTCTGCCCCTGCCCCGTAGAGGGCCCGGGGGGCCATCTCACCGGGGGCGCTCGCCGCTCCGGACGACTGATAGGAAACTGCCGGGCGCAAGCGCCACGGCCAGGTAATGTGGGTGTCGCGGGGAGGGGTTCCGATCGGCCTACCGATTGGAGGATACCACCGTGGCACCAATTAGAATGCCGGAAGCCGTCATCGGGCTCGATGTCGGGAAATCGTCCCACTGGGCATGCGTCGCGACTCGAGATGGCGAGGTGCTGTTGAGCACCCCCGTCGCGAACAGGGAGGACGACCTGGACTCGCTGTTCGGCCGCTTCCCCGATGCGCTCGTGGTCGTCGACCAGTCGCGCAACATAGGCGCCCTCGCGCTCGCCCGCGCCAGGGCGGCCGGGATGTCGGCGGCGTACCTGCCGGGACTCGCGGCGCACGGGGCCGCCAGGCTCTTCGCCGGCGACGCCAAGACCGACGAGCGAGACGCGATGGTCATCGCGAAGACGGCGCTTGGCATCCCCGACGCGCTCCTGCCGGTCGGAGACCCGGGTCCGACGATTGCGGCGGCGAGGGCGCTGGCCGCCCAGAGGAACTTTCTGACCTGCGAGAACACTAGGAATAAGAACCGGCTGCGCAGCATCCTGCTGGAATCGTGCCCCGCCTTCGAGACACTGGTCGACCTGTCCGACGGGCCCCAGCTGAGGCTCATGGCATCCCTCGGCGGGGCCTGGTCGGTAGCCGACGCCGGGCCCCGCAGGGCGGCGGCGCTCACGCGTGGGGCGGCGCGCGGTAAGATCGAGGCCCTCGTCCGCTCGACAACCTCCTCGACAAGGCCGGATGCGTCGGTCGTCGCCGCCGAGGACCGGGCGGTGAAACTGCTCGCGCGCAGGATATCCGAGAACTCGGCGGAGATCGAGGCGATCACGGCGGAGATCTCCGCCCTGCTCGAGGGCGACGATACCTACCGATGCCTCCTGACGGTGCCGGGCATCGGGCCCAAAACCGCTTCCGAGCTTGCGATCTCCATCGACATCGAAGACTTCCCCAGTCACGACAGGCTCGCGTCGTACTGCGGCCTGGCGCCGCGCAACCGCCAATCGGGAACCTCGATCTCCTCGGTGACGGCATCGCGCCAAGGCAACAAGAGGCTGAAGAACCTGCTCATATTCTCATGTAACTGCCTTACCCGGACAGAGGGGAGATGGGGCGACTACTACACCAGGTGCCGGGAGCGGGGCATGTCGCACGGCAAGGCGCTCAAGGCGCTGGCGCGAAAGAGACTGAAGGTCATCTACGCGGTCATGCGAGACAGGGTGCCTTACGCAGCCTAGCCGAAACGCACCGAGCAGACTGAAGCCCACCGGCCTAATGGCTTGGCGTCAGCATGCCGCGATTCGGTCGCACGGAGAGCATTTCCCAGTTGACAAAACTATAGGAACACCCCCCTTTTGGGCGCGAGTTCTGGAAAGCACGAATCCAAGACCGAGCAGCTTGGGAAGTTCCATATAATCGATGTCATTAGTATTTCGAAAGGATGGAACAGAATGGCGTTGAGCAAGGCATCATGCACCGGTCGCGGATTGATTCCGGCAATTGGTGGACATGTGCACCGCATGTTCGATGAGGGTGAAGACGACCTGTTTTCGCTGAGCCTTGACGACGTGATGGATGATCGCCCGTGGACCGCCGACGAACTCATGGGCGGCGGGGCTCGCCCGTCAAGCCCCAATCCCGCACTTGCGCCTAAGTCCACACCTGCGCCGACTCCTGCGCAGTCGCCTGTTTCGACGCCCGCGCCTACGCCCGCACCCACTTCGGCGCCCACACCCGCTCCCCGCCCCGCAAGCGACCCGTCCGAGACGGCGGCATTTCTCGCTGCAGCGACGCAGGGCAAATCGGCCGACAGCACTGTTATGTACAGCGCCCAGCAGTTGCCTGTTCCTGCGGCACGCAAGCCTCCGGTCACAAGGCTCGATGAGCCCGTTGCCCATCAGGTTGTCCACGATTCCTGGGCTGCAGCCGATCTGGATGAGACCTCTACCGGCATGCCGGCGCTCGATGTTCCAGTTAACCCGCTTTTTGCCGCCAACACGAGCGCCGCGGACTATGAGGGCGGTGCGGCATATTCCGATGACTATGCTGGCACCAGTCGCATCGAGACCGAGGATTATGGCACCGCATCGAGCGATTATCTCAATGATTCGTACGCTGCCACGCCTGCACCGGAATATGACCCGGAGGCCGCGTCCGCACCGGCGTATACCAAAAGCACGGGCGAAGAGCGCTTCGCCGATTATTACGCCGAGGAAAAGGCGCTGCGTTTCTCGGAATTTCCGCAGGCAGTCAAGGTCGCCTTTATCGCCATTGTCATTGCCCTGCTCGGCGCCATTGCGTTTGAGGGATTCCAGCTGTTCCGCGGCCCCACCGCATCCGAATCGGCAACGCAGCAACAAGAGAACGACAACGAGCATCTGGACATCAACACCCTCAAGGGTGACCCCAACGACGGAGACGACGAGTAACAGATGCCGAAAACTGAGGGCCGTAAACCAAATCAAGCGACTCGCGGGATTGTGGGGGCGTAGACGGGCGAATGGGCCATCGACGATTTTGAGCTGGCAAGGGCCGGGAATTAGATTCCCGGCCTTCAACCTAGCACTGCTTTATGAGATCGAGCACCGCAGGAATGTCATCGGCGTTCCGAAGCGCAACGTAAGTGGGTAAGCCCGGGCCAAATCCGCCCTGTGCGCGTTTGTCCTGACACATGTCCTCTGGATCAATTAGGTCGTCCACGCTCTTTGCCAGGCCAACGGCGATCCAACCACCGTTGCTGGTCCTGCCTTCTAACACGGCATGCAGTTTTCGCTTGCCCGACCTGAAGCCTACATAGTACTTAGCTATGTAGGACTCCCACGAAGGGTTACCACTCAGAACGGACTCGCGCACCTCATCGAAAAGCTTCTGGTTGACCCCACCTTCGGCAAAGGTGGGGTGATTCTCCTGCAGAGTCCAGATAGGAGCCTCATCAGACTCCCCGCGAGAAGGACGGTACTTGTCGACGACGTCTGCCGGAAGGTCGGGATATTTCCATATCTCACACGCCTCTTTCGCCAGCTCGTCCGCGCGCTGTCCAATCTCTTCCTCACCCCATTTTTCACGCGAGGCGATCGACTTGTTCAGGTAGAGCGGACTGCACTTAAATCCGACGTCAGGCAGATTGAGCTTGTCCGAGAACGACCGGTTTGAGTACTCCTGGTTGTAGCCCGTCAGCGTAAGATTTCCCAAGTTGTTGCACAGCCTGTCGTGGACGTCTTCCCAGTTCTCACCAAGCGATTCCTTCCAGCCGTGCTCATCATCGATCGTCTGGGGCATGATGTGCTCGATCTGGTAATCGTCGGCTGAGATGGACTCCTTCGGGTGGTGCCAGTTCTCCATGCGTTCCAGGTAATAGCGCTTTTTAGAGAAGCGGTTGTAGCAGTCACGCGTCTTAAACTCCTCGACAAAATGCTCGTCTGTCGGAAAGTATGCGGTCATACCGCTGCTGTGGATAAGGAGCATCGCCGTAACGTACTCCTCGATATCGTCCTGCTGCTCGAGATTGCGATACATGCCGGCAAAGAAATTATTTAGGCCCGTGGTAAGTCTGCCGCAAACCGCTCGCCTGAACAGAAACGACTCGATAGTCTCGCAGATACGTAAAAACGCATTGCGGTCTAGTCCATTCCCCTCGTAAACCGAATAAAGCAACATTAAGAGGGGCCTTATCTGCTTCACATCGAGGCTTACGATTCTGCCGAACACTCGGCGCAGTCCGTCGTCCTTCTCCTTACCAAGGAACAGACTGGCGTATCTATGTGCATACCCTCGCAGCTCCTTAAGCAGGCCCTCGGTGTCACCATCGTAGTCGTCGGCGAAATAGCGCTTAAACTCGTAGTAGGCCTCGTTCTCCTTCGGCATCCTATTGGGAACTTTAAGCCACAGCCAGTACCAGATAAATGCATTGAACTCGTCCTCGCCGCCTTTTCCGAACAAGCACTCGAGTGGATGCCAATAACCCTCATAAAGATTGGTCTGTTCGTCGTTGGGAAGCGACATTAGAACGTAGTTACGGATGAGGTCAATGGGCGTGAGCGGCTTGCCCTTGGAGTTCATGGACTCAAATATGAGCTGGGCATTATCAACGCCAGCGGTGAGCTTAGTGTCGATGACCTGCACGCGGTTTAGCCCCGCCCAAAGCCTTGCAGGGTCGAATGATTTCCCGTGCATCTTTTCACGGAAGAACGCATGGTTTTCGACAATGCGATCCGATTTTTCATCTGGCACGGGAGCCCCAGACACGATGGAGAACAGCGTCTCTTTATCGTCCTGCGAGAGCACCAGCTTGTAGCGTGCCAGACCGTTGTAGTCGTCATCGTTAAAGAGGTAATTTTTCCTCAGCGCCGAGATTTTGAGGTCGCCAAGGAAGCCAGCCTTGTCGGGGTTGCTCTCCAAATAGTCAGCCAAAGCTGCAATCATCAACGAAAACGTCGTCATGCGCTGCTGTCCGTCAATCAGAAGCACGCGCGAAATGCTCGTGGCAGAGCTCTCGGACTCGGGGATATAAAGCATTGACCCCACGAAGTGCGATACGCCATCACGACCCGCTCGCATGACGTCATCCCAAAGCACCTCGCACTCTTTTACACTCCACGAGTAAATACGCTGGTACACGGGAATGACGAACTGCATCTTCGCCACGCCCATAAGGTCGAGTAGATTTGCCTCGGTTGCTTTCATTTGCGGTTGTCTCCTCTTTCTTGTTTACGCCGTTTGCAGTCAGTCCCCCACTGAGCGGAGGGTGCCAAAGACGAGAGCATCGAAGCACAGAAGCAACCGGGATGCTCATATCGTTAGATTTTACAACGCAAGCAAACGCTTACGCCGTCAGGGTGGCGCGCGATCGCTGCGCGCCACTCCCCAAAATCATACGATGTCAAAAGACTGACACTTGTGTATGCCTTTTGACATTGCCACGGACTTACGGGTTTCTTGTCTCATATGCCAAGAGCGGATATCTAGATCGCTGCCCCTCCCGCCCAAAGGAGCTCGACAAGAACTGATCGAAGGGCAAATCAGACATCGAGCAAGTCGCCGACATGCTCATCGCGCCTCGCAAAAAGATGGGCAAACACGGGACCATCTTAAGCGGTGGCGATGATGACACGGAATTGCAGCCGAATCGCCCCGACCTATTCGCCACCCGATGCTGGCAAGCTGTTGAGCGGCTCGCTCTCACCGGCGGCACCAAGGCGCTTCTGCATCTTCTCGATCTGCTTAAGGGTCGAAGTCAAATACCCAAGACCCTTCTTCAACTGCTTAAGCAACCTGCCATTCCTGCGGTCCCCCTTTCCATTCTCCTTCTCGACATCCTCCTCAACACCAGCGATGCTGCGCTGCACGGCCTCGGCCGCCTTCTGCACCAAAATGGCTCCCTCATGCGGGCAGCGGTCAGTTGCCACATCAAGAAATGCGAGAAGCCTTGAGCATTCAACGAGCACGAACTGCGCATAGTCCTCCCCCATCGACGCCGCCAGGGCAACGCCGCTAGAACCCAAAAGGCCAAACGCAGCGCCGCCGCCAGCAATTAAAGCGGTGCCACCGGCCATGCCCATGCCGCCGGCGGCCAAGGCGCCGCCGCCAGCAGCAGCAAGACTCGCATTGACGAGCGCAGCCCCGTGAAGGCCGACAAACGAGCCTCCAAAGATACCGACAGCAATATCCGGAGCCAATGCCGCGGCCACTCCTCCTGTGCCCAGGGCCGCCGCCACGGCAATGGCGCCGCCTACCAAGACCTTTGGCAATGTACCTGAGAGCTCACGGATATGCGCCCCGCATTGCTTCTCTAGGGAACGCACGGCGTCCAAATCAACCGCGTCTTGTCTCCTGGGAAATTCATCTTTAACCCAAGCCCCGCTCCCCTTCAAACCTTTGTATTCCTTCTTCTCTTCATCTCCTATCTGGAAATAGGGGCGAAACTCAACCAGCTCCTGAGCGATCAGCAAGGCGCGCACCTTGCCGCCTCGCTGCCGCGAAATAGCCTCAAGGGCTCCGTACGCATCTTCCTCGCTCAAAAAATAGCCGTCTGCATCAATGCCTAGGCCATCCGTGACCGAATCCTGCCACGCGCGGGCCCAGCTCCTCTTTTGCCCTTTGCGCACTTCGTTCTTCTCGTTCCCGCAGTCGTAGTTGATGGCGGCAAGCTTCAGCGAGAAGGCAATCCTCGTCGTCTCTCTATCTAGGCTATAAAAGTGGAATCCATCGAAGATATCCTGGCGGCGCCTGGCGCGCTCAGTCCAAGCCTCGGACATTTCCTCCGCCATATAGCCCCAGTCGGCATGGAGTGCAAACGCAAGGCGTCCAACTCCAACGTAGTTTATTCGCAAGAAGAACTTCTGGGCGAACACGACCTTGTTCCCCTCGCATTCGATACCCGCCCTGACCGCCGCCGTCGCCAGATTCGCCAGAACGAACGAAGTACTCGAAACCGTGACCATGCGAGTGAGGGCCCTGCTGTTGTAGGGCATGAAATGCGAAGCCTTGAGCTTGCGCAAGCCGGAGACATCACTCACTTCGCAACGTTCTAGCTCGGCCTTGAGCCTTGAAAGCATGTAGAGACAACGAACGATAACCTCGTTGGCCACGACTGCTGGCACCTGGCTTAAAGCTTGATCGAAAAGACCGACTTCCGTCCGAAGGTCGAAGCGAATGGGCTTGCCGTCCTCGGTTTTGAACGCCGTTCCGTTAAACAGCTTTGAGATCCATTGCTGAATGCGAATATCCTTGCCCTTATAGGCAATCCGCATGTCTTGAAAAACAGGCAGGGAGGAGAGCTCCTTTAGCAGGGACAGCACAACGCCGGGAATACCCGTCCCCTTACCGGGGTTTGAACTAGACCCCGCCATGTCGCTCACGAGATGCATTGCCCAGAACAGAGTGCCAAACGCGATCTTCTCTGGAACGTTCCTGCCTATAAGAGGGCGGTCAGGATCGAAGGCGGCGGCAGGCAGGTCAAAGGCGACAAACCGGCCGGCCGTATCGGTGCCATAGCCTTTGCACGTGAATTGCGAGAGGATCGAACACGCAAGGCCAACCAAGCTCGGGTGGTGCGAGAAATCCCGCAGATGATGTTGGAGCCCGCCGCCAAACTCGGCAGTCAGCTTGTCCGCGGCAAGAGGAAACCCTTTCTCTAGAAAGCGAATAGCGTCTTCTAGAGTTGCATCCGCCTTTGTCATACCCGCAGACTTGGCAATCGTAAGAACGAATTTGCCAACCTTCTCGTCGCCCCACTCTTTGGCACCCTCTAGGTTGAAGTCTTTCTGCCACAGGATATTCAACGCGCCCGTGAGGAGCCCGCTAACGGCTGCAAGTTCATAGTCGAGCTTCGTAGCCTTTTCAGCCCGAGGGTCAAAATCAAAGAGGACCTCCTCCCCATCGGGAGCGTCCTTAAAACCAACCAGCACGGCGCTACCGTTCAGCGGCACAGATGCAACTTTGGGCAGTTGAGGCATGGTGTAAACTATCTCGCCGCCACTAAAAACAAGTTCGTCTGCCATACCGGCTTCCTCCTGCAAACGCGTAAAACTAGATTGCTCCACGCCGCCAAATCCCTCTCGTAGAACTACTCGATAATCTCGATGATGCAGTTGCTCAGAACCTCGTCGGAACTGTTCACCTCTGGCAGCCTGTACGCCTCATTGTGAACGATAACGCGCGCAGCGTCACGGGTCTATGCCTGCCCATCCAGCGAATCATGTTAGCAAGCCGTTCTTCGACAATGGATGCCATCTCGGTGTCCATACTCTTGACCTGCCTGGTCTCGGCGGGCGTCAGCGTGTCCTTGAATAGCATCTCAAGCACAGCCCTCTGATGCTGATTCTGGAATCCTTCCCGCAACCATTCCTTCTGCTTACGCCCAATGGGCACCCGCCTACCTTCCCGCCGCCTTCAGCTTCAGCAGCAGGTCGCCCAGCTCGGGGCACTTGCTAGAAAGGCGCGTCTGAGCTCGCTCGCCCATCCCCCACCGCTGGCGGACTTCCTGGGCGCGCGGGCTCACGCGGTAGTCCCCGTCCATCACCTGCTTGAGCAGCTTGGCGGTCACGCGCGCATCGGCAAGGGCGCTGTGGGCGTGACCCGTCGACTCGTCGAACTCGATGCCAAACCACGTCGCCGCGTCACTCAAAGAGACGCACCCGTGGCTGCCCACGTCCATGATCGAGGTGTAAAACGCCTGCAGGTCGGCCCAATCCGTAGGAAATGCGGAAAGATCGATGTGCTTTGCCTGGCACTCGGTCAAAAGCTGTCGACGGTCCGCCCCGCTCCAGCAAACTACCTGTGCGGAGTAGCGACCGATCCAATCGCTGAGCCTTTTGATTACCATGTAGAGCGGATCGGCCATCGCAGTGTCCACGGCCGATATCCCCGTAAGCTCGCGGACGGAAAACGCAACGCCTTCGGTAAATTCCGTCTGCACAAACTGCGAGAACTCGCCCATAACGTTGCCGTGGTAATCGAGCTTGACGGCGCCGACCTCGATAATCTCATTACGCAGCCCACGTCGCTGGCGCTGCTTTGGCACCGGCGCAAACTCAAAGTCCAGCACAATCTGGCGCGCAAAGTTCGTCGTATCGATAGCCGAGATACACGGCGTCTTTTCAGCTGACACGGTTAGGGCCTTTCTCCGTTGCTTGCCGCTTGTTACATAAGCGGCTACATTGCCGTAAGGTTAGGCGCTCGTGCGGACATGAAATCGGAGCGCAATGCCACGCGCGCTAGGCACACGCCATGCAGACGGCCCCAAGAGAGTCGCCCGCTCTATTCAAATGCATGAAAAAGATTTAGGCCCGGTGACTTGAATCAGCGGTCATCCCGGGCCCATCAGAGCTCGTAGAGCTCTTGGTTGCTTTGGTCTCGCTCTTCACGGCGCTTATCGAACTTTCCGAGGCACTCAAGCAGCATTCGAAGCATAACAAGTCGCTGCCATTAAGGCACTGACCTCTTGACCAAGCAACGGCGCTGCCCAGCTATCACCCTTGGGCTGCCGTCAACTTTATTCTATCCGCGAGCATCTGGTTTACCAAATGGATTTTCGGTAAAGGAAGCACGGCGCGCCCGCAAAACCACTACGCCCCAAGTGCCGCCATGGGAATCACCGCCACGCCGTCGTCGCGTGTGTAGGCAATGCTCCCCTTTCCAACCACGACCGCCAAAAACGCCGGCGCGGCATTCTGGGCGGCAGGATTGGAGAGCACTTTCCTCTCCAGCGCCTTGAGATTTCTCGCTCCATCGTCTGCTTTCGCATCACTCAGCTTGACCTCGATGGCTCCCCAGCGCCCGTCGTGCTCAACGATCAGATCGACCTCAAGGCCCTTCTCATCTCGGAAATAATGGACACTGTTGTCGACACCGCCGTAGGTGGAAAGGAACACGCGCACGTCGCGCAGGACGAGATTCTCAAAGAGCATCCCCAGCGTTTGCATATCGCCAAGCAGCCGCTCAGGGGTAGCCCCCAGCAACGCCGCCGCAAGTGACGGGTCACAGAAGTAGCGCTTGGGGCGCACGCGAACGCGGGCCTTCGAGCGCATGGGCGGCTCCCATCCGCACAGGTCCTCGGTCAGCTTGAGCCTGTTGAAGAGGTCCAAGTACGCAGCGATGGTCCTCTCGTCGGGGCCCGCCTCACCGTACGAGGCGTCCTTTACGAGCGTCTTGTACGTGACAGCCTGGCTCTCGTTCATGGCAAGAGCTCGCAAAAGGCCGTGTGCAAGCTCGGGCGACATGCCCTCGTCCAGCACGTTGACGTCGAGCACCGAGTGCACGTACTGGCTTGCCGTCTCTCGCGCAAGATCTTCCGAAAGCCCAAGATTTGCAGGCCAACCGCCCCTGCAGCACCAGCGGGCGACGTCATCCACCGTGCTCTCGCGACGCTGAGGGGCAAAATCCTCGCCCTTAAAGAGACTTGCCAGTGACACGAGCGGCTCGCCGTCGCCCGACTCACACAGGGCCATGGGGCGCATTGACAGACGGGCGATCCTACCCGTGCCGGAATGACGAACATGGCTGCGCTCCTCGCTTTTGAGCGCGGTCGAGCCCGTGAGCAAAAGTGTCCCCCGTTCGTTGCCGCTCGCGTCCACGAAACGCCGGGCGGCATCCCAAACCTCGGGCACCTCCTGCCATTCATCGACCAGGTGTGGCGCATCGCCGATGAGCGCCAGGCTTGGGTCGACCTCTGCCGCCGCACGCTGCGCAGGCTCATCGAGCCTGGAGACGCTCGCCGAGCGAGAGAGCGCCGTCCAGGTCTTGCCGCACCATTTGGGGCCGTTGATCTCCACACAGCCAAACGCCCGCATAAGGGTGTCGAGGCGCTCCTCTATGAGCCGGGGCCTATATCCCTTTTGGGTCAATCTCTTTGGTGCATCCATAGACGGCCGTCCCTCTCTATCACGCGATATGCGAAATTACGCCATTCTCAATGCTGATTTTACGCTACTTTCAATGTAGTTTTTACGCCATGACAGATGTAGTTTTTACGCCATTTTCATTGAAGGTTTTACGCTTGGCATCCTTAGCGCGACCCATTCCGAGCATCACATCAGAGCGTGCTTGGTTATCTCCGCTCGCACATCTCGGCAAACGAAATCAGCTTGGCATCTCCCCTGCTCGCCGCAGCTTCCTGACATCCTTGCGTAAAGCCTCGCTTCGAGAAGATCGCATAGCTTTTGTGCTGCCGCCTAAAGAGCTCGCTTCGATGCACGAGCTTTTGCAGCACGTCTTCGCCCACCGGTTCATTGCGCCATTTGCATTCCGCAAACAGCGCAGTGCCCTCGCCATCGTCAACAATCAAGTCGATTTCTTCCTGCGTATGCGTGCGATTATCCGTCCCCCACCAGCGCCCAACGCTTGCCGGAACCACATCAAGCTGGCCCGCCCGCGCGAGTTCGTACACGTATTGTCTGCATATAAGCTCAAAGACCGTACCCATGTAATCCGATACGTGCGGCTCAATGCGCTCATACGCCATCTCGGCCATATCGTTTTGAATCAGCCCGATGTTCTGCGGAACAAACTTGTACCAGAACCTAAACATCTGATCGCTCAGCAGATACACGGCTCGCTTATTGCTCGTCTCGTTTAGGGGCAGCTCGCGCTCGACAATCCCAAGCGACGCCAGCTTATCCACATAGCTCTTTACGTTGCTCGCAGGGATTCCCGTAGAGCTCGCAATCTCCGAGATCTTCGAGCGCCCCTGGGCAATTGCTTGCACGATCGCATCATATTGCTCGGGATTGCGGCACTCCTGCAATAGCAGGTTACTCGGCTCCTCAAAGAGATAGCCCGTAGGAGTTAGAAAAAGACGTTTGATGTTGTCCTTGAGCGGTGCGGCAGGATCGACTTTCTCGATATATGCAGGAATGCCACCTGTCATGCCATAGCAAACTGCAGCGTCTTCGCGACCCATGCTCTGCCACAACCCGAGGGTCGTCGTAAAATCGAGCGGCATGATCTTAAACTGGGCCGTACGCCTACCGTATAGTGGGCTCTCGTAGCCCAACACCTGTTCCTCCATAAACGAAAGCGACGACCCGCACAGGATAAGCATAAGCTTGGTCTCTTTGTACAAGTGATCGATCTTGTCTTGCAGCAACGAGCTGATCTCGGGATTCGATTGGGCGAGATAAGGATACTCGTCGATCACGACAATCAAACGTTCCGTGCGAGCCATGGTAGCCAATGCATCGAACGCCTCGTCAAAACTACGAAACAACACGCCAGCAACACCAACGGAGCCCGCAAGTATCGCCTGGCTAAAGCCATGCAGGTTTGCCTCTGCATTGGTACGACGAGCTTGAAAGTAAATAGCCTTCTTGCCTTGGATAAACTCTGTGATAAGACGCGTTTTGCCCACGCGACGGCGGCCGTAAATCACAGGCATCTCAAAGGAGCCCGTGCCATACAGTCGATTGAGCTCGGACATTTCCGCCGTTCTTCCGATAAACATAGGGCCATCCTTCCTTTACGTTATAGCTAGCTATATTATACCTTCCTATAATATAGCTAGCTATAACGTAATTCGACAAGCGGCGCACGCAAAAGGGTCGGTACACCACCGCACGTGGACCGTTCCGGAAAATGTATCCCGTTCTGGAGCCAAAAACTGGGCCGTAGTTTCCACCAAACATGCCATCCGGAAAGCGTGTCCCGTTCTGAGTGGCAATTCCGGGTCACGGTTTCCTCAGGTACAAGATGACGATCCTCCGCCCTTATCACATGCCTTCAAATATGCGATCCAGAAACACAAAACAGCAGATAGAATGCTCTTTCTCTAAAAAGTACACGTCCCGAAACTTACCAAGGCTTCATAACTAGCTACCATTCACGGGTGCCGATTACCGCCCACCGATTCGGATGTAAAAATGTCGCCGAAAACAGGTCATCTACCTGCATGGTTAGATTTTGGTCAGCTTTTGGTCAGCTGAGCGGCAAGTTCCAGCTGGTACGTTTTTGCTACCCAAAAGAAGGCGGTAGCTCATGACCCATTGCAATGACCAACTCATCGACCAGCTGTTGAACCAAGCCGAACAAGAGGGGCGCTGTCTGATTCCCCCGAGCACGGCGATCCGAAAAGCGCTCCTTCGGCGCACCGGCGGCACGGTTGTCTCGCCCATGCCGGGGTTGTT